>JBGCDN010000235.1:0-25662 GCA_045105495.1 Planctomycetaceae bacterium | reverse complement strand
TTGAGCGAGGCGTTGAGACCGGGCCTGCAAGTTCTGTCAACGACTCATATGGGCGAGGAACAATCATCCGGTTCACTCTAGATGAGGAAGTTTTCGAAGATAGTCAACTGGATGCTTTGAGTTTTCGGGCGTTCCTTCGGGAGAAAGCCTCTCTATTTCCGGGGCTGGAGTTGCGATTCAACGACGAATCGCTCCTCGCGCCGCACGGGTTAGTGGATTTGGCGTCGGATCTACTCTGCGAACCAGTCCGCCATGAAGACGCGTTCCAGATGAACGCAACCTTCGACGATATGACGATCCATGCGACGGCCGTTGGACATGCTGCTAGACCAACTACGGTCAGGGCGTGGGCTAACGGCTACTTCGTTTGTGGCGGCGGCACTCATCTCTCGGCGTTTGAAAAGGCGTTGAACACCATCGGGTGGACGCCCGCAATTGTCATGATCCACGTCGTGATGCGCGACCCCAGGTTTGCGGGGCCAACCCGAGGTACACTTGAGATGCCGGAATACGAAACCGCAATTCATGATAGGATTGTCCGGAAACTTCGTGATTTTCAACGAAGCTAAATGCACGAGAGAGACTCTTCCTTTAAGGATGCCTCGATGTCACTTGCCGGTCTGAGTTGTTTGGTAAGCCTTCTGGTTCCGATGAATCAGGAAGCACCAGAGTCGACAGAGCGCCTCGGCTTTGAGCGGGCGAGAGCTTCTTTGCCGCGACTGGCCGCATTCAAGCTCGACGATCAGGGGCGGCTGCGTCTCGATCGTGAAAGTTGGGATGAAGAACCGCCCGGCGACGCGGTGGTCAAAGACGACGAGCCGCCGCAGAACGCGGGTGGTGTTGCAAGAGGCAATGCACCGACAGCGATCGACAAGGTTCTGAATCGCATCAAAATTGCGACTGGAACATGGACTCGCGGTACAACGAGCAGTCGGGAACTTCGGTCCTCGACATTCGCCGGAAAACACCTGCAAGGTCAGTACGTCGTGACACCAACTGACGTCATGATCGAGTTGGAAGAACTTCAAGGCAGCAGTCGCACGCTCCAAGTGTTGGACAGCGACAAGGCCACTCGATTCCTGGTCTATTCCGCAAGCGGGTGCATCCAGATCCTACGATGCGAATCCGGCGTGCATGTTGCGTCAGTTATCGACGGCGAAGTCGAGTCGTTCACTGGTGCTTCGTTTGTTGAAGTTGTGAGGAACCAACCTGCGTACTTCAACAACGTCTTACAGCCAGCACTTGCTGAGTTGGCAAACTTACCGCTTGACGCAGTCGCCGAGACAGATCTCCCAAGTTCTGATCCACCTTCGTTTGGCGAGACGAAGGGTCAGATTGGGCAGTCCCTTTTGCAGAGCCCTGACGTGGTTGATGCACTCAGCCCATTGGCTCAGTTTCGATTGGTGAATCGACGGCTCGTGTTTAATCGTGCTTATGGGCCGAAAGGGCAGATCGACGACAAGGTCCAGCAGGTTCATCGCGAACTCCAGTCTGTTGTTGATGAAGCTGTTGCAGAACTTAAGAACGCCGACCTCCCATCTATGCAGATTGGTGACTTTAAACGACAGCTTCGTGTGGGCCCGCGGGTCGTTGAGGGTCGGTTCAGCAATGTCGAGCAGGAGATGTTTTTCGACCTTCGGCATACGATGAAGTGTTCTTCTGATAGCGGCTCCTGGGGCGGTGCCAACTTTGAGCATTCCTTCAGAAGTGGCTTGAACTCAAAGCAACGCGTGAGTGGCCGAATCAAAAAGAATCGGGATCTTAATTCGCTCAACGTGACGGCGAATGGAGAAGCGGTTCGGCTGGTTGTTTCGAAAGGCTACTCAGTCATCTCTCTGAGGAGTCCGACCGAATTGACTTCGATTTATCAGACTACGAATCCGGAGCGGTGCACACTACTGCAGATCGCTCCAACTGGATCAAATGCATATAGCGGCCCCACTTTCGTGTCCCTGATTAGAAACATGCCCGACGACATTTGGGAAAGAGAAAGACTTCGATTTTCCAACTACGGCATAGGCGGGTTGGATATTTTTGCTGACGAGATCGTTCAGGACATCAGCAAACGACTGAAGCAGGATCTACCGGCGACTTACGATCCCAAAGAAGCGACGACGGCAACAGAAACTGTTGTGCTCCCACTCATGAATGACGCCCAGTATCTGCAGGCTATTCAGGGCCATGTGGCGAAAGATGCCACTCAGCTGCTTAAGAAGCGAGTCATTCAACTTCGACGAAACGGTGTGAAGTCCGACTAGTTCGATCCGACTTGCTGTCACGTTCTGGCCTGCAAGAATGCCAGCATGAGCGAAGAACATGCAGAACCAGAGTTCACGACAGTAGCCAAAGTTGGTGATATCCCGACGGGGGAAGGCCGTGCATTTCCGGTGAAGGGAACCATGGTCGCCGTCTTCTTTGTTGACGGTGAATACTCAGCGATCAATGACTTTTGCCCGCATATGGGAGCGTCTCTCGCAGAAGGGCATGTCGAAGATGGAGCCGTGTTGTGCCCGTGGCACGCTTGGTCGTTTTCCATCAAAGATGGAAGTTGGCTCGACGCAAAAGACAGCCCAGTCCGTTGTGCGGCCTATAGAGTCCGGGTGGAAGATGGAGCCATCCAAGTCGCTGTCACGGTTCCCGAAACGGATACTGACGCGCCGGAATGCGATTCGTCTTCGTAACTGCTACCGAAGTTGACGGAACTGCGGCTGCGTTGCCAACCGGTTGGTTCGGTTCAGTTGTCGATCCAGATCTCTTTTTCGCATCGACAACGCCAGGCGTCGGACGTGATTGTCACCTGGCCGAATCTCAGAACACGCCTGAAACTTTTCTGCGGCTTCAACAAACTTCTCTCGATTAGCCAACCAAACACCGTGCTGGTAGTGGATCCGGAAGTCCCGTGGGTCGAGCTCAGCCGCTTTGCTGAAGCACAGCAGAGCTCGTTCGTCGTTCTTCAATTCGTCGCATGCTCTCCAAGCGGCCAGCAGATATCGAATCTTGCGTTGGACAGAAATGTCCGGGTCGTCGGACATCTTCAACGCTTCAGTGCTGAACGCATCTAGTGAGAACTGCAGATCGCGCAAACGCCCAAGCTGGCGGTATCGATCACACATGTGGGCGAGGGCCTGCGTATCGGGTTCGAACGTTTGCACAAGTGTTTGTGCAGGGACGACGAGTGCCATTTGAGTAATGATGGATGACTGATAAGAGCGGCTAAGTGCGAACGCTTTTTTCCAGAGGTCAACGGCTTCAGTCAAACGCCCGTTCAAGAGGTGCTGGCGGCCTGAAGCGAAAAGAACCTTTGGATGATGGGGGCGAACCGTCATCGCCTGATTGATGAGCGACTGGTTGTCCCACGCCGATTCTGGATCTAGAAAATCAAGCTCTGCCAGATACAGGTACGTTTTCCCAGAGAGTGGTGAGAGTTCGAGGCTCTTCTTCGTGTGTTTCAGCGCCGCTTGGAGATATTCACCACGTTCTTCAAAGACTCGTCCGAGCCATTCGTCCATGTGCTGTCGATTCTCCCACTCGTTCGTCATCGCAGCGTTACGAATCATGCCCAGAGACATCGGGTTCTCACTGGCGTTCTGCGCTTCGTGGAATGCTTGCAGGCAGAGTGCCGACATGCGAGCGTGGGGTCGTGGGAGTGATGGGTCAGCAGCGATTGTACGTGACACGGCGACAAGTCGGTTCCGCAGAAGGTTTGATGCGTTTCTCGCTGTTGCTGCCTCGTTGAGGCTCATTCTCAGGTACGAGTACCAGTGATGCTGGGCCTGCATTCGCTTGTATTTCGCTGGCAGCATCCAAACAGCGAGAACCACAACTGCGGCGCCAGCGAGAGTCCATGAGACACGAGGCAGCGGTAGAGAGAACGGCATGCGACCGTGTTCTTCTCTTTGCAACTGGCGTAGACGGCAAGCAGATGCGGCGACGAGGACAACCGGAATGACGCAAGCCGGAACGTACCAGACAAAATCGACGCCGGAGTGAACAAGGCTGGCCAGCATTGTGGCCAATGCTGCTGCCTGAGCTGCGGCCACGCGTGGACGATCTTTTCTCGTCAGCCCTTTCATCGCCCAAAACAGTGCAAATAGAAACGACATCAGAAGCAGCGAAATGCCAGTGCCACCAGATTCCAGTGCAACCTGCAAATAGCCATTCTCAGCATGAGTGAATTCGTCGCGGTAGTCCGCGCCAGAATCTTCCATGTACATCGGGTAGATTTCGCGGTGCGTACCAACACCCGTTCCGACGAGTGGGAAGTCTTTGATGCCCGCGATGTTTGCGGCCCAGATGGCTCTTCGGCCGTCTTTGCTGTCTAGTTGCTCGACATCAGCTGACGCGATTTCGTCGAGCCTCTTTTGAATCTGTTCTTCCCCGTAGGCCGCCATCAGCCCGCACGTAAGCAGCAAAGCACAAACGCCACCGAACACAAGGTTTCCACTGATTACGGACGAACGATAAAGCGCGACTCCGGCGACGACGGTCGCGACACCAATCGAGATGGCGCCGCCGCGAGACAGTGACAACAGTCCGGCGAATACCACAAATGAAATTGCTGCGGCGACCAGCAGTGTTCCAAAGCCACTTCGGTCCGAAAAGCCAGTGTGTTGGGCGTTGGCATTTGGTTGGATCGAAACTGCTGTCAGGCAAAACAATAGCGGTCCCATGCCAAGGGCGATAAAGTTCGCGAAGTGATTTCGGTTCGTGAATGCTCCCTTCACCATGCGTTCTGTGTCGGTGTACGGGTTGTTGTAGAACCAGAAAAAGTTTCCGTTGGACGTCGCGTACTGCAGCAGCCCAAACGCTGCCATGGCCACCGTGCCACCCGCCAACAGCATCATCAGTTTGAACGCGTCGCTCTGCGTTCGAATACGTTGAAGGGCCACGACGAAAACCATGATGTACGCGATCAGCACCATAAGGCTGTCGAGCGTTTCCAGCGGCATAAAGCTCAACCGGTCCCAGACCGGTAGCCCACTGTCGCCATTCCACTGGCTTAGCAGTTCACCCAGGCGAGGCGACAGTTGCTGGATTTGTTCCGGCGAAAGCTGAACGACCTGCAAGACAACGAGGGCAACTCCACACGCGATAAGTGGTTCGACCGTTGACAAAGTCCATCGCGAATCGCGCTGACGTATTTGAAACAGACCCCAGCAGCCCGCTAACCAACAGGCCACTGCTACAAGAGCAAACTGCCCCGGAGCTTCTCGTCCGCCCATGAGAAACGGCACAACGAGAACCAGAAAGACGAAACCGACATCAACTGCTTTGAGCAGTACGTTGTCAAACGCATTCGTTGGTTCGAGTGCGGTTCCCATTTGGTCAAGCGGCAAGCGCTGGTGGGCTTCCGCTGATTTCGACGAGCGCCGCCTTCGTTTTCTTGACTTACCAGGCTGATCACTCATGAAATCGAACTCGAGTTGAATGCGTCACGGCAGGCAAATGCCGACTAGTGGGCGATGCTACGCTGCGTTGCTGAGTGTTTCCTCGTTGTCGTCATCGTGGCCGTATCCATATCCGTAACCGTAGCCATAACCGTAGCCGTAGCCGTAGCTGTAGCCGCCGGCAGTTTCTGGAGTCAGGTAGTTCACGACGACGCCGAGCACGTTGCACTTCAGCCCGAACAAGCTCTCTGTCGCCCTTATCACCATACGACGTCGGTCCTTGTCAGGTCGGACGACAAGAACGACACCGTCGACAAGTCGGCCGATAATGGCCGGGTCGCTGACAGCGAGAACTGGTGGAGCGTCGATCAGGATTTGGTCGTACTGAGTTTCTGCCCATGCCAGAAGGTCGGCGAACCGATCGCTGGCCAGTAGCTCGGCCGGGTTCACAGGACGGGGTCCACATGAAATGACATCAAGCCCGGGCTGTGGTGTCGACCTAAGATGGTTCATCGTACTATCGCCGACCGGCGTTTGTTCGTCTTTCAGAATCTCAGAAAGCCCAAGCGTGTCACGCATTTCCAACAGCGTCGACATGCCGGGACGTCTCATGTCTGCATCGATCAGCAGTGTTCGCTTCCCAGATTGAGCGAACGCCACGGCCATGTTTGCGGTTACCGTTGTCTTACCGTCACCCGGTTCAGTACTGGTGAAGACGATGCGGTGAGTTTCTTCGTGAGAAAAATCGATTGACGTTCTTAGCGAACGGAACGCTTCACTTTCACTTCCTGAAGGCTTCACGAACGCTTGAACCGTGTAGAGTCCTTCGCCTTCGATTTCCTCCATCTTTGGAACCATCGCCAACACTGGCACGCCGAGGTGCAGGCGAAGTTCTTCCGGAGATCGGAACCGATCGTCAAGGACATCGAGGATGTAGATAGTCAGGCAGCCAAGCACGGTTCCAAACAGGAGTGAGGCAACACCAACGATTGAAAGCTTCGGTGTTACAGGTGTGGACAGTGCGGTTGGTGGTGTGATTTCCCGAGCCTTGACAGAACCTTCTTTGTTGAGGTTTAGGTCGTAGATCGTGCTAACATTCTTGTCGATCCTCGCCTGCAGATTCGCCAATTGAAGATCGATCTCCTGCATCTGAGCAACTTCGGTTTGGAGTCGAGCTTCTGCTGTCTGTTCGATCTGAAGTTGTCGTTCAATATTTTGCTGTTCGCCGTAGGTGGTTTGCAGCTTGCGATTGGCCATGCTTAACAACTGAGGACCAAGATCCTTTTTGGCCAGCAAGTTGAGCTTAGCCTTCCGCATCTGAGGCAATTCAGAAATGTACTGCTGCTTCATCCCTATTTGAGTTCGCAGGTTTTGAATCTTTGAGTGACGCTCACCGTAACTAGATCTTGCTTCGCCGAGTTCCATCTTCAGGTCGAGTAGTTCTTGGTTGAGTCGGGCTTCTTCGACATCGTCTCGCGAGCTAACTCCGAGGAACTGCTGCACGATCTGGCGTCCCACTTCGTCCGTGGCGGCGGAGAGGTAGGGAATGACGTTCTCGTTGCCATCAATCGCTCTTTGAATTGCCTGGGCCTGTGCCTGGGCTGATGCAGTTAGCTGTTGTGCTTCAACAAGTTGAGAATTCAGACGCTTGATCTTCTCGCCGTGCATGGTGACGGTCGTACCCTGCGGTCCCGCGAAGATGACTCCCTGATTTTTTTGCTTCAGCATGACCTGTTGCGTCTTCAGGTAGTTCGCATATTGAATGAACCCAGCCTGTTCCTCCTCAAGCTTTTTGATGTTCTCGTTCGAAACGTCGCTATAGGTCTCGTTGAGATAAAGCGTGTAGGAATTCAACAGCTTTTGAAGAACGACAGCGGCAGTTCTGGCGTCCCGTGACCGATAGGCGACATCAAGAATATTCGCGTTCCTGACGGCTCGACAGCTCAGGCTTTCCTGAATCGTGGTTACCCACTTTTCTTCAGGAATGCCTTCCAGATCGATCATCGCTTCCGGTGGTAGTTCGCTGATGGCTCGACCAACCACGTCCTTACTTTCGAAGACGTGTTGGAACGTGACCATACTGCCGCGTGCAGAACTCGAGTCTGTTTCGCCATCTTCTGCGCGTGTGCCGACCTCGACGATCATTAATTCAGCGGTTGCCGAATAGAGTCGCGTGGCCGTCATGAAGTAGACGAGCCCCAAGGCGCAGGACAGGACGAGAGATGCGAGCAGGATATTTTTTCGCAGACGAATCGTCCGCAAAAACCGCATCAGAAGTTGCAGTCCATTCAGCGCGGCGGGAGTTCCCGTCAGTGCTTGCTGGGCATTATCCTGGTTGTCGTTAGTTGGTTGCATTCGTTGCGTTCCGCGGAGAGAGAGAGCCGCGTCCTGCGGCCAGACGCATCAAAGAAGCTGATCAAGCCTTGATGATACGCCGAAGCGAATAATTCGCAGGGCATCCAGAGTGATCGTTCCGGGGGTCTGCTCGACAGACACAATGTCGCCAGGTGCGAGCAGGATGTTTGACTGTTCGCTGACTTTGGCGTCAGTCAACTTGATGAAAATATTGATCGGGTCACCTTGCTTCGCAGCACGGATGACTCGAATCTTGTTCGCAAATTGATTGCTGACATCACCGGCTTGCCCGAGTGCGTCCAGCACACGGACATTGTTTCCTGTGGGCTCAATTGGGCCTGGTTTATTAACCAAACCGCGGACGGTTATCGGAATCGGGTCAGACTCCTGAACCATTACCACCGCTCCGTCACCAAGCTTCACGCTTTCCGGGTCAGCAACTCCGCCACCCTGAGCCAACGCTGCCAGGCTAATCGTGACTGGGGCCATCGCGAACGAGGCTCCGCCGATTTGTTTCCGGTATCCGGCCTGTTGAATCACACCACCCGAGGATGCGTATTCCGATTCCATTCCGATCGTGCCGCGTGCACTGCGAACCTGAACACGGTCGCCAGCCATATCTGACAAACCGCCAGCCATCGCAATTGCAGTGAGGACGTCGGATTGGTCTGCGGGAAGTTCGTAAAGGCCTTCCTTTTGAACTCCGCCGACAACGCGGACCGTATTCTTCTGCTTCTCTTTGACTTGAACCGTAACCAACGGATTTACGTACTTCTCTTTCGCCACAAGTTCGTTTTGAATCGCGGTTCCGGCGCTGTCTGGCTTCATCCCGGCGATGTCGATCTGACCGAGTTCAGGAAGCTTGATGGTTCCGTTGTCCGTCACCTGAACGTTCAATGGAGGCAGTACCTGCTCGCGGTTCAAACCGGCGGCGATACTGACTTCAATGAAGTCGCCCGGGCCTATTGCGTTTCCGTACTTCGGCAGACTGGCGAAATTCGCGAGGCTTAATTCGCGCGGATTCGTCCGGCTGCGGTAACGCAGGCTGGAAGGCAGATTCGCAGCTGTGTAATTGCGACCGCCCTGATGTTGAGCACAACCGCTGTACGCTGTGCATAGCACAACCGCGCACAACAGATACGCGATCTTGCGTAATCCTGAGTGAACTGACATTGGTGTTGTGAGATCCCGCGAAGGCGGTGAGTGGCCGGATGGCCGGGAGATAGGAATTTCGGAGAGAGGTCGGCGGTGAGAATCGTGCCGATCGAGATCTATTACGAAACCTCAGCGAAACGGGTCAAGACGTTTCTGCAAGACAGAATGCATGATGGTGGTAAGAAAAGCGTCGCATGCAAAGCTGCAGGTTCGCCGTAAGTGCTTACTTGGTTGAGGCTTGTGGCGTTCTGGCGGCTCGTGGCAGGTGTCCAGAGTTTTGACGATTTTCATTCCGCTGGTATGATGCACATCTGAGTTTGAACCCCAGAAAGAAAGGCCGGAGGACACTCGCTGAATTAAACCCACAACACACAACTGAAACGGAGTAGCTATGAGCCGCAAGACACCAAAAATCGTCGTTAACAAGCTCGGTCAGTACACTCAGATGCAGTACATCCTCTTGGGAGACCTGAGAGAGGTGCTTGAATCGCGACCGACTCTTTCCGAACGCAACTGGATGCTGTCCATTCTGGACGCTCTTCTTGACACGCTTCCAACTCAGTTCAGTCTTCGGGAAGAAGGAGGTTATATGACCGACGTTCTTGAAGACTTCCCATCGTGGGGATCGCAGGTAGAACGTCTGCGGTGCGAGCATGGACCTCTATGCGATCAGCTAAGAACGCTGCGTGATCGAGTGGCCTCTGGCAGTCAATACAAACAGGTCGCCGAAACAGTGCGTTTCGAATTGAGAGATTGGATGGCCTGCTTGCAAGACCACGAACAAAAGGAGTGCTCACTCTTTTTGACCGCAGCTAACCAGGAAATCGGTGTTGGTGACTAAGCGTTTTGTCTTGCTGTATTCGGTATCTCTCCCGCCTTCGTGCGGGAGAGGATACCGCGGAGTTGCGTCGCACGTGGATCCGTCAGCAAGCCTATTCACCCATCTGATAACGAATCGTACCGTGCCGTTGGCTGCGAGAAATGCGATCCGTGACGTGCAGTCCGGCGAGTACAAATTCGACGCATGAAGCTCTGACCGCTTCACTTTCCGAGGCGTTCACTTCAAACGCTCGTTCCCACACTGGTGGGACACGTTCCATAAGCTTCGCGTAGTGCGAACTCGGCAGCATGTCGCCGACTTCAATCTTCACACCCTTTGCGAAGATTTCGGCAATCTCAGCCAGGCCATGCTCTTCGACGTATTCTTCGAAGATTGTCTTGATGGATTCAGAAAGCACCGCGTCCAAAACCTGACGTTCCGACATTTGATGACTGCTCATCATGTCGATCTCAAGCTTTCCAAGCGATGAAGAATACAAGTGACCGAGGTCGCTTATTCGAGGCACGGCAGGCTTCTCTCCCAACACTGCAGCACGTCGTTGGGCACTAGCAATCATCGTTCGAAAGTTCGCAATACTAAACCGCGCGCTGACTCCGGAATCGTGGTCGATGTACTTGCTCTTGCGAGCTGTTCGACTTGTTTCTTCGATGATTTGCTTCATGAACCACGGGACAATGACGGGGAAGTCACTGTTCAGATCAATGCCTGCCTCCTGCTCCATGATCTGGATTCCCGCATCTCGCTCACGCGGGTAGTGGGTGTGGATAATGGAACCGATGCGGTCCTTGAGTTGCGGGATTACCTTCCCGCTGCGGTTGTAGGTCGACGGATTCGCTGAGAATAAAATCAGCACATCGATGTCAAATTTGATCGGATAGCCGCGAATCTGAACATCGCGTTCTTCAAGAATATTGAACAGCCCCACCTGAACCAGTTCGTCCAGTTCCGGCAGTTCGTTCATGGCGAAGATGCCACGGTGCATCCGCGGAATCAGCCCAAAGTGCAAAGCTTCTTCAGCAGACATGCTGGTTCCACCAGCAAGCTTAGCTGGGTCAATCTCGCCAATGATGTCAGCGAACTTGGTGCCTGGTGATAGTCGTTCGGCGTACCGTTCGTCACGATGCCACCAGCCGATGGGGACCTCTTCGGCCGAATGCGAATCGACGAAATCACGCACGACACGGCTAATCGGCTTCAGCGGATCGTCATGAATCGGTGCTTCGGGCAGATCGACGTAGGGAATGTACTCGTCGAGAAATCCTGCCAGCAGCCGCATTAACCGACTCTTGGCCTGCCCTTTTTCGCCAAGAAATAACATGTCGTGGCCGGAAAGCAGCGCGATGCTGATTTCGGGGACGACGGTATCTTCGTAGCCGAGGATTCCGGGGAAAAGTTCGTCACCGGCCGCCAGTGCTTTCAGGAAGTTGGCACGAATCTCGTCCTTTACTGAACGTGATTCCCATCCGCTTGCGCGAAGTTCAGCAAGGTTCGATGGTCGATTGTGTTCAGGCATTGGTTTCTCCGGCTGGCGTTCAGGAAATTATAGAAGCCGGTTCCATTCGTCCCATGATTCGGGCGATTACTTCTTCATGTCATCTGCCGGCGGCCGCGAAGAAGTGTGGTCGTGTAGCACTCGCCAGCCAGCCTTCGTTCGCTGCATTAGTAAGGTGTAGAGCCCGCCGATGTCCTCGAACTCGCCGCCACGCTTGAGTTCCCAGCGGCCAAATACCTCAGCCCATTCGTTGGAGAGTACCTGCACATGTAAGTCGGAAAACGTCAATTGGCCCATCGCTTGCTTGTTGGGATATCCGTCTTGGTACTTCTTGAGAGTTGTTTCCCAGCCAAAGCGAAACGTTCCGCCCGATGCGAATCGGAGTTTCTTCGTATGGACATAGCCGTCCATGAAGCCCGGGATGTTGCCTGCATTCCACGCGGTCTGCTGCTTCGCCAGTACCTCGCGTATTGCGACCTTTTCGGCTTTGGCATCAAGCTTGTCTGACCGCGTAGCTTGCTGCAGGCAAGCCGTGGAAATCAGCGCAGTCACAGTGATCTGAAGAAACAGTTTCATGGGACACACCACAAGGAGACACAAAAATGACTGACCCGCAGTGAGGTGCGGCCAGCGTCTCAAGTGATGTTCGCGACAGGGACACTACCACGCAAGCGTGGCGAAGCCCTGCATCATATGGTCAGCGCGTTTTGGCATGCAGATTCCAGCGGCCGTCAGAACGACCAAATCCCCACTCTTGAACGTGTTGATGTCGTTGCACTCGGCAACTTCATCAATCTTCGAGAGTGCAACCGGGATCGCAGACGACAGCATGTTGCCAAAGCCCGGCAGATTGTTGACAAACCGAGTGTCCGGCATTTCCAACTTGGCCGTCGCGATCAGTGTCCTTAGCAGCTTGCCGCTTGGCTGGTGTGGAACCACAACCACCCGACTTGGATCGTCAATGCCGTCCATCGCTTCGTGACACGCCGCCAACATCAACTCTACGCCGTTCAGGAAGACAGATTCGCCGTCCATGTGCATAACCTCACGGGTAAGCGGCATGCCACGGAAATCGAACCCTTCACAGAAGTCTTTGGTGAACAGTGGGCGGCCGTCGTTTCGCTTGTCAGCGGGGATGTTGACTTCACGAGCATCGAACGAAAGTAGCTTGTGCCCAGGGCCCTGCCAGATTGTTGTTCCAGCCGCTCCGGCGGAGACGATGCCGCAAAACGCTTTGTCGGCAGCATCATGCCATTGCTCTGGTACTTCGACGGACAGTAACGGCACATGCTTGCCCGGTCCGGCTTGCTCAGCGATCTCCGCTCCATCCTTGATGAGCTTCATGAACCCGGCACAACCAAGGTTGTAACCGCGTACGCGTTCTTTAGGCAGTCCGAGATAATCTGCGAGGTCAGCGGCGAGTTCGACCGACCGGCTTTCCTCTACGTGCGAGTGGCAGAGCAGCACCGCAGGCACGTCTTCAAAGTCGAACCCAATGTCGCGTCGGAGCTGATCGGCTACCGAAATCGCGAGATCGATCGGGGCGATGCCTGGCCTGAGAATGCGTCGACAGTCGATACCCGTCGAGCGCTTCAGAACTGACAAACCAGAGAAGCCTCCGCCACCCAGACGTGAGAGTTCCAGAACACGTTCATTGCCGAGTTCTTCAAACAGATCTTGTCGGTCGAGTACGTCAACGAAGTCCGTTAACGCCAATTGAGGGTTGTTCATCCCGAACGCTATCCCGTTTCTTTCGTGTAGCCCGCGTGCTCAGCGCGGACTATCAGACGGAGCCATCCTCGGCTCTCAAGAACCCGCCACAAATCTCTAAATGATGATACAGCTGATGCCCGGGAACGCAATGAGACGACGCATCCCCAGCCGGCGATATCGCCCTTATGCTTCTATTTCGTAGCCTTTTCGCTGTTCTCGGCTCTGCCACTGCGCCGCATCATCGTCGCCAACAATCATTTCTGTTTCCGGGTCAAAATTCAGAGTTCGACCCAACCGCGTTGAGATGTTGGCCAAGTGACACGTTGTCATCGCACGATGATGCGTGTCTACGTCACTAATCGGCTGTTCGCGAGTTGCGATGCACTCGAAGAAGTTTCGCATGTGGCTACCGGGCTTCTTCCCCTTGTACAGCTTGGTCATGGTAGCTGGGTCAAGTGGGTTCTCCTCAAGCTGCTCAACAGGCAGGCCTGTTAACTTGCCCCGATTAACGAAGAAGCGGCCTTTCGTCCCTTGGAACATTATTCCGTTCTTGAAGCCCAAGTCCTCAGCAGTGTCACGAATTCGCAGCTCCATGCCGTTAGCGAACATAACCTTCACGTCGAATCGAGTTGCTGTGTTGTATTGGCTGTCGTCAGTAGGGCGGCCGTCCTTGTAAGGAACCGGGAACTTAGCCATGACAGGCTCGACAGACACTGGACCGGTGTGATCTAGGGCCATGGCCCACTGAGCAATGTCGACGTGGTGAGCACCCCAGTCGGTCATCTTTCCACCGGAGTATTCGTACCACCAGCGGAACTCGTAATGACAACGTGAATTCGGCCAGCGTTTTGCTGGCTTCGACCGGTAATCCACCATCGGAGCCTGCCCCAGCCACAAATCCCAGTTCAACCCAGTTGGAACGTCCGCTTTCGGTATGGCTCCGCTTGTTGGGCCACCACCAATTGCACAAGTGACTTTCTTCAGTTCACCGATTCGACCTTCGCGGACAATGGCTGCGGCCCTCAGGAACTTCAGCCCCATCTCGCTTCGCTGCTGAGTGCCAACCTGGAAAACCCGCCCCGTTTCCTTAAGAGTCTTCCTGATGATTTTGCCTTCGTCGATGGTAAGAGTCAGGGGCTTTTCGCAGTAAACATCCTTACCGGCCTTCATGGCCTCAACAGCGATTTTAGTGTGCCAGTGATCAGGCGTCACGATGGTCACAACGTCGATGTCGTCTCGGTCGAGGATCTTGCGATAGTCCTCGTAGACATCGACCTGCTTGTCTCCCGGCTGAGCCTGCTTAACCCGGTCCTTCGCGCGGCCAGCGTGGTTTGCGTCAGCATCGCAGACAGCTGCACAGTCTGCGAATTTCATCGCACCGGGTCCAACAGCTCCCCAGCGGCTTCCGGTACCGATACAGCCTAGTGTCAGTCGTTCGTTTGGTGATTTGCCAGAAGCAATAGCGGTTGGCAGAGGGAACCAGAAGGGCGTTGTGGCGGCTGCTGCAACAGTTCCGGACGACTTCAGAAAGTCTCTTCGATTCTGACTCATTGGTCTCTTCTCACTTCGAACGCGGCGACACGCAACATCTCGTGCGCAGCATACCGTCGAAAAAAAGGCGTCGCAATGATCGGCATAACTCGCCGATTGGTCTTGAAAACACTGTAAAACCAGCAGTTCTGGCGACAAGGCAAACGTCTTGACCCATTTCTGCCATTTGGGATACACCTCCCTTCTCACATCAACAGCACTTCCTGCCGCACCCCACGCGGCAAGTGACGGGTCGTCCTGACCCAGACAACTGAACCCCACAGTCCAACCCGTTCTCGTCAGCAGTCCCGCGGTCGATTCCGTCAGGCAATTTGCGCCCTGAATGTCGTCGATCATCGCTGCTGCGCGAACCTATTCCTCCCACAGGAAAAAGGACCCATGTCAAGCATCACTTTCTCACGCATTGCCATCGCGGCGACTGCGGCGTTGGGTGCAATGGTCTCTCCCGCCCAGGGCCAATTCTTCAACGATGGCTGCAACACATGTCAGCCAATTGTGCAGAGCTGCTATCAAACCGTTCCGGTGACTGAGTATCAGCCCGTTCGACAAACAGTTAGGCGTCCTGTCTACAAGACGGCGTACGTGGACCAGCCTGTAACGGTCTACAAGCCAGTCACAGAACAACGAACCACTGAAGTCCCGACTGTCCGCTACCAAAACGTGACTACCTATCGGACAGTGAACCGAGACATGGGCCGCTGGGTAACCCAGTATCGTCCGAATCCTCGCATGGCTCCGTGTCAGTACGATCGTCGCCCCGGTGTCATTGGATGGTTCAATCGGACCGGCTACCAACTGCGGAGTGCATTTACTCCGAAGTACACGCCCATTCGACAGTATCAGCCACGCATGATGGCTTGCACTGTGCCGCAGACTCGGCGAGTCGCCGTTCGAGGAACCAGAACCGTTGCCTACAACGTCACTCGAATGGTTCCAACGCAAACTGTTCAGCGACGACCCGTTCGACGCCTGACCTATGTTGACGAGCAAGTCACTGTCATGCGGCCTCAGACCACATATCGCACTGTCCCGATGGGGACAGCGGTTGCCTACGCTCCAAGCTACGGCAGTTCAATTGCGTCGCTTCCGATTGCTGGCAGCTCTGTTGCATTCAACGATGTGGGTTCAAGCCTTGCCTACGACGGTTTCAGCAGCAGTGGAACAATTCGCAACGCGGAAGTGATCGAAGATCGACCGCTTCGAGCGGCTGAACTCAGCCCTGAACCCGACGATCTTCGTGGAGCTGAAGGCATGACGCCAATTCGGTCGGCTCGCCAGGATGAAGACACCGTTGGGTTCCGAACGCCTCGCAAACGTCCAAGCACCCGAGCAGCCCGAACAGCTGATGCTGGAACTCGCTACCAACGTGATTCACGTGGTCAACGACCAGCTTCACCCCCAGCAACCACCCAGCCAGCTGGTCGTACTACTGCTCCTCGAGCATACGAATCCACGACCAGGCCCACGGCACCACGAGGCACGACGACCGAGAAGTCAGATCCATTTGACGCCTTCAACGACGACAAGTTCCAGGTTGATGGTGATCCATCGGCCAGTATCCAGCCAGCTTCTCGGTTCATTCGAACTTCTACCGCCCGAAGTTCCAATTACTCCGGGTGGCGAGCCAGCCGTTCGGTTGAGAAGCACGCTGTAACGAAATCACCGACCAGCCGGATTTCCATGGCTCGTCGCTAACAACTAGATGAATCCTTCCCCTTCCGCTCCTATCCCCCCTTCCCTTCCTCTGCTTTAGAGTCTTCCTTCGCGGCACCGGCATCACGCCGGTGCCCACCCTTCTCTTCTGACTCGCCCCTTCCTGCGGAAGTATGGACCGAACCCGAAGCCTCCGAGACGCCGCTCTGGCATCACGGACGCTTCGGGTTTTCCTTTTGCCTTCGAAGCAAACTCAAGTGAGCTGAATGGTTCTTCATGACGTCATAGCCGACGGTTGACGCCAAATTGTCATCTGGTTGAACTTTGTGTTCCCACGTCCCCGGAGCCACCGAATGTTCGCAGGTAGATTCCCCCAACGACGCACCGTCGAAATCGTGGATGTTCCCGACGCAACACTCTCAATTGACGGAACCGGTGAGATTCTGTTTCGGCCAGAACTTGTGTGCCTGTGCGGTTCTGATTTGCCGTTCTTCGACGGTGACTTCGAGGGGCACGAAATCGCCTACCCACTTCCCGTCGGGAAGTCACTCCACGAAATGATCGGAACCGTTGTTGAAACCAACGGCGACAAGTTTTCACAAGGTCAAAGGGTCCTTGCTGTTCCCCACGAGCAACTTGGATTCTTCGAGCAGTTTGTCTTGAGTGAAGACAGAGCCATTCCTCTGGACGAGCGTGTTCATGACGACGAAGCACTGTTGGCTCAACCGTTCGGCACGGTTATTTACGCGTTGCGGAAATTGCCAAACATGGTCGGCAAGAGTGCCGTTGTCGTGGGGCAAGGCCCCATCGGGCAGATGTTCAACTCTGGTCTAAACTGCATGGGGGCCAAGCACATTGTGGGAGTAGACTTGCTAGAGAGTCGCCTTGAGGTCAGCAAAGTAATGGGAGCAACCGCCACGGTTTGCAACGCAACAAGCGATCCCGTCGCCGCAACGCGCGAAATTGTTGGTGGCGAACCAGACTTGGTTATCGAAGCAGTCGGACACCGCGAGCAAGCGTTTAATCTTTGCGTGCAGTTAAGTGGTCGTGGTGGCCACATGCTGTATTTCGGCGTGCCTCCGGATACCAGCGACGGCATTAATCTTAAAGCTGCTTTGCACAAGAACCTTACGATTCTGACAAGCGTGCATCCGGACTTCGAAATGGACTTCCCGCTGGCCATGCAGTGGATTGCTGAACGCCGAGTTGATTTGACGCCACTGCTGACGCATCGGTTCGACTTGAATAATATTCAGCAAGCGTTCGATACATTCCGCGACCGCAAAGACGGCGCGCAAAAGGTGCTGGTGGAATTTCCGGCATACTCGAAAGTAGTTCAATGACACACGCGACTGGATGGATCCAATATCGCACCGCTTGCGGACTGGTGGCTCTTGTTGGCCTGATCGTTTCTCCGGTGAACGCTCAGGACGTTGGTACAAACGCGCCGCAGGTTCCCGCTGCGATTGTAGTCGAGTCACTCACGGAGAAGGCTTTGCAGGAACACGTCAACGTTCTGGCGAGCGACTCGCTGGAGGGCCGCGAGGCGGGTTCTCGTGGTGGTCGAGCTGCTGCCACCTACCTGACAGAACAGCTCAAACAGATTGGGATGCAACCAGCAGGTCCGAATGGCGACTGGTTCCAGCCATTCGGAGACACAATCGAATACCGCAACATCCTCGCTCTTATTCCTGGTACTGATCCCGTTCTCAGAAACGAACACATCGTCATCGGCGCACACTACGATCATGTTGGATACGGGAATGCGACCAACAGCTACGGACCATTTGGTCAGATCCACAACGGTGCCGACGACAATGCCAGCGGCTGTTCGACGTTGCTGGAAATGATGCGGGCAATCAAGACATCCGGGTTCCAGCCGAAGCGTTCTTTGCTATTCGCGTTTTGGGACGGAGAAGAAAAGAATCTGCTTGGTTCGAAGCACTACGTTTCTGCGCCCACCATTCCACTGACTCAAATCAAAATGGTCGTGAATGTCGATATGGTTGGCCGGTTGACTGATGAGCGTATGGAGATGCTGGGAACTCGGACGGGTGCTGGTTTACGGCGGCTGGTGAGTGAGCGGAACCTCGAAGAAATCAACATCGACTTCAATTGGGACATCGTCGGAGACAGCGATCACTACCCGTTCGTCCAACGACAAATTCCTTACCTCATGCCGTTCACTGACAAGCATGGCGACTACCATCGCCCATCGGATGATCCAGATCGAGTGAACGCTGCCGGCATGAGGCGTGTCGGCAGAATGGTGCTTCGCGTTCTGCTGGAACTCGCAAATACGGAACGCACCCCGGTTTATCGATCTCGTTGCCGAGTCGAAAGTGAAGGAACACGCCGAGGTTTCGAGCGTCCTTTGCCGACGGCGAAGCCACGTCTCGGCGTGCAAACCAACCGAACCGTCAGTGGTGGATTGGTCGTTCGTGGACTTGTTCCCAACACGCCGGCCGGATTGGCTGGTTTCCAGGTGGGCGACGAGATTCTGAGCTTTGATGGTCGCGACGTAACCGCAGAGAACTTTCCAGAAATTGTGCAGACAGCCCCTGAAACGACTAACGCCGCAATCCGTCGGAATGGCACCGTGTCGACGCTAAACGTCCAACTGGAGGGTGCCCCAAGGCGGCTTGGAATCGCGTGGAGAACCGACGCCTGCGAACCTGGGACTATGATGTTATCACGGGTTGTCGCCGGCTCTCCCGCGTTTGTATCCGGTCTTCGAGTTGGCGATCGAATCTACTCCGTGAATGGGCGCACCACGGTCAGCGACGACCAATTCCTGAACCTGATCAAGACATCAGAACAACTCCAAGTGACCGTCGAACGCAAGGGCCGATTGTTTGTAGCAAACGTTAAGCTTCCTCCTCTCGCCACGACTCCATGACCAACGCGCTTGCCGAAACTGCGATGGATCGTTTGCGAAGCCTTGGTGCGGTTAGCGATGCGTATGAGAAGACGGCGAGACGATTGACTGAGGACGGCTGGGCAGTTCTGTCAGAAACGTCAAATTCAATGTTGCTGGTAGGGGTTCCCGGATTGCCGCTGGCAACTCAAGTCGCGTGGCTCGATGGAATCGTTGTTGGTGTCTGGCCACGCCTTGCAATCGAACGGCAACGATTGGCCATCATCAGTTCTCGGCTGACTCGAAAACTTGGCGGTCATCCAGATTGGTTCGATGCGTTCCGAACCTTGGCTTGCCAGATCGATGCCGACCGGCAGCTTCTCATCACGGCTGATGGAACCACCTCGGACCGTTTCGTACATCGCGCGAGCAAGTTGTTCGGTTTGCCATTGTGCTCCATTCGATTGTCGAACCAGCAGCCTGTCGAAGTGATTGAAACATTCGGAGCCAAGTCAGACGGCGACATTCATCTAAGTCGTCTGATTCCCAACAAAGACAACGGACCAATCAGCGGTCCAATCGCCGACCGAACACTTATCGCAGTCGCCAACCAGCTGCGCGCGTTGCGGGTCACGAGTGGGAGCAATACTGAACGCCTCTTACGAACGCGATTGAATGACACTTCGTTCCCGGCGGCATCAATCCACGTCAGTCGTGATGCGGAAGCATCATTGGTTCTAGCTGAAAGCGGAGCCGTCACGCGCGTGTTCTTGCGAGCTGAAGGTGGTTCGTCTGAACAGGATCCTTCTGTGGCCTCGCCCTGCCAATCCGAGCCACCGTTTGACAACTACCTGCTGCACTGGACTCGAAGTCCGGATGGCCCTTGGCCGGACGAAGAAGAAGCCGACTACCTCGACAATCTCATCCTCGGTGTAGAAGCAACCGACCGCACCGCCTTCGCCGCGCTTGCCCGAATCCTGCAGATGAAACGGTTAATCGCATCCTCGCATCTGATTCGCGGTGGATTCGAAGTCGTGTGCTTTAGCCAGCTGAGTCTTGATCAACTGATTGAACGTCGGGTCTATCGTCGTCACCTGCATCGTTGGGATTTCGAACCATACGGAATCGGCATCCGCAAATCGGTTCTCACCGAACTCGGAGCCAAACCGGTGACATACGCCGCGAGCGAAACCTTCGAAGAACTTGACCAAACCGAACGTCCCTTCTTTCAGTCAGTAGGAACGGAATCAGGTGTGAACTGGCGACACGAAAACGAATGGCGCCATGTTGGCGACGTCTCTCTGTCCAGAATCGCACCTAACGCCGCCTTCGTATTCGCCCCCACAGAACAAGAAGCATCGACGTTGTCAGAACTCTCCGGCTGGCCGGGTGTCGTTGTCAAAAAGTAGTCGTCATGCTCCGCCATGACGTAGCACGGCAGAACCAAAATACCTCTGCCCAACCCAACCTCCGATCGAACGTGGAGCAATCGGAGGCCGTCTATTGAGCTGAACGGATCCGATCTATCACAGGCTTTTCACGTCCGATTACTCCGCCTGTTGCCTCAAAACTACACACCATTCCGAAGGGAAATATTTGACAAACTTGTGTTTGCCTGGGCCGAGTAATCAGCATGACCGAATGTCTGGCCTTGAAAAATATCAGCTCAACAAGTCGTTCCTGACCTACGTGGCATTCCGTGTCGCAGCTCTGCACACGTTCGAATTGCTCAGTGGGAAACGTCCCGCGTTTGAAGATGACGACTACGGATATCTGTCCGAATTGCCACTCATTCGCGAAGTCGCCCCCCAAGTTCAGTTGGAACTACTGGCAGATACGTGGAAGAAGGGCTGTGACTCAAAACTCTACCCACCGACAATCATCGACGAATGTGTACTACACTGCGCGTTCGAGCGGTCTGTTGAACTGGTTCTGTCACAACCTATTACTGCCAAGAGACTTATGTCCGGTGGTTCCCGCGATATGTCGGGGGTGAATCTCAGTTGGCTACCTGTCAGGCTGCGAACTTTGCAGCTGACCTTGCCGCTGCCGACCGCGATCGACGCCGCTCAGGTAGCGGATTCCGTGGTATCAGGGCCTGTACCGGGGTATAACGGAGTCCCCGTGGGTCCGACTCCTCGAGATCAATTGTTCGAGGTTTTGGGCCGTTGGCGGGTCAATCGGAACCTCGCGTGGGGCTTTGATGGCCTGCTAACGACATCCGAGATTCTCGAGATTACCCGGTTCCTCCATTCCGGGTGTGCAATCTGAGCGTTGATGAGTTGGCCCGCGTCTCCAGCCAACCTCCGGTCTAGACAGGCCGTCCCACCAACCTGCCAGAGAGAGACGCTCGATGCCGACAACGACAGCGAAGAAATCAAGCTCTACGGCGTCACGGAAGACCACAGCAAAGTCCTCAACTTCCAAAGCTCGCAAAACGCCGGTTCGCAAAACCAGCAAGCTCGGGCGTTCCCGAATCCCTCGAAACGCCCCACTGGATGTTGTCTTCGAAGAAGATGTTCAGGCTAAGGCGGCGTTCCAGTTGTTGGGAATCGAAACCATCAAAGAGTTGGAAGAACTGGGGCCAGACGAATTGATCATGCGACTCACCAGTCCGACCAAGCAAACTGTCGGGCGAATTCGTAAGATGCTCGCCCTTAATAACCGTTGCCTCAGCGGCGACGAACGATTCGCATTGGAAGTTCAGAAGCAAAACAAATGACAGACGAAGGCGACGTGCTGCACAACAGTCGGTTCCTCAAAGCAGCTCGACGAGAACCAGTAGACACGACGCCCATCTGGATCATGCGACAAGCCGGACGGTATCTGCCCGAATACCGTGCGGTTCGGAGTCAGGTGACGTTCATCGAACTGTGCAAGCGTCCGGAGCTTGCGACCGAAGCGACTGTCTCTGCAGTCAACGCTCTCGGTGTTGATGCTGCGATTCTGTTCGCGGATCTGCTTCCCATTCTTGAACCAATGGGAATGGACTTGGAGTACGTCACTGGCAAGGGACCGGTGATTCACAATCCCATCCGGACCAGCGAAGCGATCGATGCACTCACGGTTCTCGAAAGCATCGACGCTCTGCACTTCGTCCCGGACGCAGTGAAGATGATTCGTCGCGAACTGCCCGCGAACATTCCGCTCATCGGATTCGCCGGCGCGCCGTTTACGTTGGCTTCTTACTGTATTGAGGGCGGTGGTTCTAAAACGTACCAGCACTGCAAGACACTCATGTATTCCGACGAGGGTGCCTGGAACACGTTGATGAGCAAGCTGAGTGACAGCGTGACGCTGTACCTGCTGGAACAAATCAAGGCGGGTTGCCAGGCGGTTCAGTTGTTTGATAGTTGGGCAGGCTGTTTGTCTCGCGACGACTACCGTCATTACGTGCTGCCTTTCAGTAAGCGAATTCTTGATGCGATGCCGGAGGACTTTCCGGTCATCCATTTCGTCAACGGCAACCCGGCTTTGTTGGAACTCCAGCGTGAAGCGGGCGGTAGCGTGATGGGCATCGACTGGCGCAGCAATCTGGGAGAAGCGTGGGATCGATTCGGTCCGGATGTGGCTGTTCAGGGGAACCTCGACCCAATCACGTTGTTCGCAGACCTCGATACCATCAAGGCGCGAGCGAAAGCGGTGCTGGATGCCGCGGGTCAACGCAACGGTCATATCTTCAATCTTGGACACGGTGTGCTTCCGGACATGAATCCTGATCACGTGAAAGCGTTGGTTGAGATGGTTCATGAAATGGGTACGCGATAGCGGCACGACAGCGATTACTGATCATGGTTGAACCGACAAATCGCAAGCGTGTCGCCGTCATTGGGGCGGGAATTACCGGACTTTCGGCCGCTCATCGGTTGATCGAACGTGGTGGATTCGATGTCGAAGTCTTCGACGCGAACGCCGAAACTGGCGGTCTGCTTACCACCGTCCGAGTCGGTGATTGCCTGATCGAACGCGGAGCAGATTCGTTCATCACCAACAAGCCGGCGGCGCTTGAACTCTGCCTGCGGCTTGGGCTGGAATCGCAGCTTGTGCGTACCAACGCCGAGTTCCGCCGCTCGCTGGTTCTACATAACGGTAAACCCACCAGCGTTCCCGCTGGGTTTCAGCTGCTCATGCCGACTCAGCTTGAACCGTTGATGCAATCGCCACTTCTTACCGACGCAGGCAAACAGCGAGTCGCCGCCGAGCGAGCTGTGCCACCCGCAGCCGAACTGAAGGATGAATCGCTATCGTCATTCGTCCGCCGTCGCTTTGGAGACGAACTCTTCGAACGTCTCGCACAGCCAATGGTGGGCGGGATCTACACTGCCGATCCAGACAAGCTGAGTCTGTTGGCGACGTTGCCGCGGTTCCTTCACATGGAACAACAGCACGGAAGCCTTCTGACCGCTGCCGAACATGCTGAACCAGAAGCGGCCAGCGGTGCGAGGTATGGGCTGTTCGTTTCTTTGAAAGACGGAATTCAGCAACTGGTTGATACGTTGACGGCACGTGTCGAAGAGAAGCAGAAGATTCACCGAGGTTGCGAAGTTCAATCCGTCAGACAAGATGGAACCCGTTGGGAAGTTACTGACAGAAATGGGAAGTCAACGATCTTCGACTCCGTCATCGTGGCAACTTCCACGTGGCGAGCAGCCGACTTCCTCGCGGACTGTAACCTCGCAGCGGCTCTCTCCGAAATTGAATACGCGTCCAGTGCGATTGTTTGTTCGGTTCACAATCTTGCTGATATCGAACATGCGATGGACGCGTTCGGACTTGTGATTCCAGCGATAGAAAAACGACGCATTCTCGCCGTGTCATTTGCGAGTCGAAAATTCGATAACCGAGTGCCAGACGGTCATATCATCCTGCGAACCTTCGTTGGCGGGGCGATGCAGCCAGAGATGTTAGATGACACTGATGCCGAACTAACAGATGTCGTGCTAGGCGAGCTACACGATATCTTTGGGGTTAAGGGCCGGCCGTTACATACGTTGGTCACTCGGTACGATAGGGCTATGCCGCAATATCACTTGGGCCACATCGAACGCGTGAAGCGGATCAAAAGTCTTGTCGACAAACTGTCAGGTCTGGAATTGGCCGGCAATGCCTACGAAGGAGTCGGGATTCCTGACTCCGTCCGGAGCGGCGAATCTGCGGCTGAACGCATCGCGTCTGTCGATCGATAGCGACTCACGGTCCTGAAGCCCCTTCACGGTCAACGCCCGAAAGTCTTGACGACTTCCGCTACGAAGCGTGGACGCGTCTGACATAGCGACACGCACATCAATCGCCCGGTTTTCCTAGCTTTCCTGTCCCGAACGCTGTTGGGGCAATCGCCTTCTGGCCCGAAATTTCGCGAGTAACTCGTCGAATGTGACTCTATCATTGCTGTTCGTCCGCGAAACCCTGGCTCCAGCTCCGTGCAGCTCGATAGCATCACAAACCTGTTTGACGCTCCAACACTTCGACTGTTGCGGTCTGACCACGCGCCGTTTGTGATTGGCTTCCTGAACGAAACCTTTAAGTCGGACGGAAAGCTGGCCATCGGCCACGAAGAGCTCTCGACCAAGCTGCTTATCTTTATCGATCGAGTGAACGATCATTATCCGAAGGGGTTGCGTGGCGCTCCGGAGCGCTACCTAACGGAATGGTCGGACGCCGAATGGCTGTTCCGATTCCTCAAGTCAGAAACCAGCGAACCCCAGTATCAGCTAACGCCATTCAGTGAGAACGCAATTCAGGTTGTCGAGACTCTGTTGTCTCGTAGGACCAATATGGTTGGAACCGAAGGTCGGCTGCGAGTCGTCATTGATACGCTCACCGACTTGGCTCGGGGCTCATCGAACAGCCGCGAACAGCGGGTCGCTCATTTGAAGCGTGAACGCAATCGAATTGAGGCTGAATTGCAGCTGCTGGAGGACGGCGGTCCGGTTCGAGTTTACAACTCGTCACAGATTCGAGAACGGTTCCAACTCGCTGTCGAATCCCTCCGAGCACTCCAGTCAGACTTTCGCGCCGTCGAAGAACGATTTCACGAAATCGCGCGTGACGTGCAGCGGCGGCAGCAGGACGCGGTCAAGTCGCGTGGAGAGATTCTCTCACAGGCATTGGATGCAGAAGAACTTCTGAAGCGAGAAGACGAAGGCATCAGCTTCTATGCTTTCATCGCATTGTTGTTCTCGCCAGACAGTCAGTCCAACTTGCGTGAAACCATCAATCGAATTGCCAGTCTTGACGAAGTGCAGGACCAGCAGGCAGCCGTTGATCGCGTCAAACAGATGCTTCCATCGCTGCTGCGTGAAGCAGACAAGGTTCTGCGAACCAACGGGAAGCTCACTGCTTCCTTGCGCCGGTTGCTTGATAGGAATCGAGCCGTCAACCGGAAACAAACGACAGACGTGCTGTCCGAGATTCGATCGTTGGCGTTGTCGATGCGTGACGAACCACCGATCGATCGTGACTTTGTTTCTGTGCAAACTTCGGAAGGGATCTCCTCTCCGTTCGCGCGATCGTTCTGGCAGGCGCCGGTACAGTTTGAACAAGAAGAACCGACGCAGCATGTGGTTGATCTGACTCAGGCTGACAGCGCTGGGAACTTTCTGGCTGGTCTGTATCGATTAGATCTTCAACAGCTCCGCGCGAATATCGCAGAGGTTGG
>JBGCDN010000234.1:0-3283 GCA_045105495.1 Planctomycetaceae bacterium | reverse complement strand
GTCACTGCCGCTGCTTTGGCTGCCGCATCTGTCGACGTTCGTAGCTGCGTTCGTGCCAGGTGCAGCATTGCTACATCGACCGACAAGGTCAGCATAATCATGAAGCAAACCATCAAAGCCGCGATGAGAACCAACGCTGCTCCGCGCCGCGAGGGTTGTTCGCTGTTGCGCCGACTGTTTGCGGGGAGAACTGTTCTTAGATGCCGTCTCATTGCTTCACCATGGAAGCACGAGCCGTGACGGTCGTAGTCTTCAGGAACCGCCCGGCAATCGGACTGTTCCATCGAGATGGTGCAGTCACGACGATTGCGATTTTCCCGCCGCGATTTATCTGTTCAACAGAACGGTTTGGGAGCTGCAACCTGTAGCCCTCCACGTTCCTCGACTCCAGAATCTCGCTTACACGTGCGGAAGTGCTTTCGTTCGTAGCACTGCGACTCGCGGCCTCGCGAACGCCTTCGTAGGCCGCGACGTTCAAGGACTGCTTAAGAAAGATCATGCTCGATGCTTCGATGCCGCCGAACACAAGCATCACGATGACAGGAAGACAAACAGCAAACTCCACTGCTGCCGTACCGCGGCGCGCTGTACGTTTTGTTTGTTGGTCCCGTGTCATTAAGTCGCCTCACCTGACTCCGCCGCTTCACTTTCCGCGTCACGGTTCGCCGGAACGCGCTCCAACAATTGATTGAAGTCGCTGGCGAGTTCCTTCCAGAAGTCGTTCTCGCGAAACTCCAATGGATCAACCGGTTCACCCTTCCTGGCATTCGCGAGAGCCTCCTTGAGACGTCTTACCGGGCCAGCGAATCGGTTGGTGAGTTTAATCGTGTCCCACACGAATGCCGGAATCAGTGCCAAAGAAATGACGAAGAACGGCAGGAACTGTTTCAGTGTGTCTCCGAGAGTCGCCGCCCAACCGACATCTGGCTGGTCAAACACGCGAATCCAAATCGTCAGCGCCAGCACGTTGCACGCGAAGAACGCCATCCAGTGGATGGCGATCTTTCGAAGAACGCTTCCCTGGACCTGACGGTCTATGAGAATTCTGGTGCGGCGAATGCGCGTCGACATGATTGTCTCGTGGGGTTGGAACGGGGAGAACCACGCTGAAGGCTAGGTCACCCAAGAGTCCGACTGGCATTGAGGGCGAGGTAATCTTCGAAAACCCGTCCGCACAACCTGCAGAACCCGGTTACGAGCCAGATTCGCGGGAATCTCTGAGAGATTCCTCCACGCGTGGGGAGACGCTGGCCCTGAGTACTGGTACCCGGCGAGAAAGCCTACGCGTCAATCCCGGACCCGCCCGGAGGTGCTGTCTCTGCCAGCAGGCGTTCGTAGAATCCTATGTAGTCGTGCTCTGTCGATAACGGCGTCCAGCCATAGCCATCAAGCAACCGGTTGATGTTTTGGCGTAGGGTATGGTGCGGGTCACATACGCCGTGAGCCTCGAAGCCATCCCTTGTGACGGTTAGGTCCGCACTGAGAGTCTGGGACCACAGTCCGAACACCAAATCTTCAGGGACGAGATCATCCGGCAACGTCAACTGTCCCTGCGCAATCCCGTCGCGGACGATTCCGGACACAATCGCCAGGCATCGACCCACGGAAGCATGCATTACTCTCTGCCGTTCAACAGATGTCTTCTCCCAAATCGAGTTTGAGCGAATCAACTGTTCAATTCTGAAATGATCCGGATAGAGTCGCACGAAACGCTCAGCAGCAACACCGATTCTGGCTAGCCTTTCGCGTGGCCAACCTCCGCGAGACGCTGCAAGTTGGAACATCTCCGTGCGTTTGGCCAGCGTCTCAATTGCGAGAGCGATGATGATCTCTTCCTTACAGGGGAAGTGGTTGTAGATCGTGCCCTTGGAGCACTTCAGTTCCGCAGCGATGGCTTCCATGCTGAGGCCAAGGTAGCCATGTTCCACGAGCATCTTTCGCGCGAGGTCAAGAATTTGACCTTCCCGAGCGCGGATTGCTTGCTGCTTTTTGCTGACCACGTCCATCGCTCAATTGTTGACTGCTCGCCAGCAGTCGCAAGCATGAATTTGCGAAGTAGTCTTAGGTACGTCCAGAGGCCACTCACCCGCCTTTGACTGGAATCCTTGGCAGACGACAAAGCAGATTCGATTAATTCATAACACCGCAAAAATGGGCGCGTTCGCTGATCCGTTTCTTCGCCGACGTGTTTCTTCTTTGTCTTTCCACTGTTCTCTTTTCGCCCTTACCATTGGTCTCGCTGGGCTGCATCGTGCCCAACCGCCGTTCCCGAAACGAGCGGCAGCGGGACAACCAAGCGACCGACAATGCGGCCAGTTTGTGGAGAGCGATGTTCCTAATCCGTTTGGCCGCTCTTTCTCGACGGTTGAGCGCGGAGAGTAAGCAGCCAGCTTTCGGGGCCCTTAAGGCTCTATTTCAGCGGCCTCTGGCACCAACTAGCTCAGGGGAGCGGTGTCCAGGTTCAAGAGACTTGAATAACGGTTCCTCGTGGACACGGTGATGGTTAATTCCATTTCCGGGCAACCTTGACCTAACCACCAATCCTACAAGTGGTTGCACGCAGCGGTGACACAGGCCAAAGCTGGTAGACATGGCGGTAAATCGCGGTTTGGGGTGGGCGCCGGATGTCAGAAGCTCGCGGTTGGTTGTCCTGGCGTGTCCAATTTCCTGGGGGCGATCGAACGATGCGATCCGGATGCGACAGACCTGAGTCACACTTCGGTTGAGAAACCACTTTCAACTGAAGGGACAGGAATGAACGCACCTGAATCATCGCGCCCACACGAGACGATTACGGTCACTGTAGGGTGCACTGTCTGAGGAAATCGACGTAAACATCGCTCCGCTGATTCGAGCACTCTGGCAAGCTGGAATCGAAACCGTCATGTCGTGTGAAGAAATCTGGGAGGGCATGGCCTGGATCGAGTTCCACTGTGATGCGGCTGTTGAATTTCAGAATCTGACAACAGTGTATGAATCAAATTCTGAGTCACTCTACAATCGAGTCCGACAACAACTTGTGCGGCCAAGCTTTGCTGGTGATTGGGAGTTCCGTTTTGATGTGCTGGATTTGGCGGACTGTGACCCAGAACGGATCGAAGGCTGGCCCGTGGACTTCATCCCCACCCTCGGCGTCTACTTTCCAACTTCCGACCTACCCGTCATGTTGGAACGTATCCAATGGTTTGTCCAGAATCGTTGAGTTGGAGTCGACCGCCACACCTGTGGCGGCTATCTCCAGTTTTTCTAGATAGGCAAATTCCGTAGTGGCAACGGGGCCGAC
>JBGCDN010000233.1:0-5735 GCA_045105495.1 Planctomycetaceae bacterium | reverse complement strand
GACGCAATCATGGCTCTCACGGCCAACCTCGCTATGGCGACTCACAAGCGAATTGAGTTCAAAGACGAATGGTTCGATCCCGAAAACACAGCCGTCCCCGAAACCGACGAACAGGTTGTCGGCTAGGTAACGTCCCGTTGCATCGGGTGCGGCAATGGCTTCTGAGCTGTGCGTTTCGCCGCGAGCACGGTCACTGAGCTGTCATGGAACGGGTCACTACGAGGTGGCCCGTTCTCGTTTTAGCAGGGCGTTGAAAAAAGTAGCACGACTCCCCAAGTCGTCGATAATCCTCGTAAAAAACGACTCGGAGAGTTGTCCTACAATCGTTCTTCAACAGGCTGTTAGACCACAACTTGAGATTTGAATGTTCCTTGTTGGATACTGGTTATTCACAAGGAGCTGAAACACGCGAACTAAGCCAAACTCAGGAACCCAATGGGTAGATGGCCTGACAACAAACGCAGCACGTTCATGACGTTCCTGCTGATCTTCGTCCTGTTCCCGTTACTTGCTTTCGGCTGCTGGTGGTTTGTTAAACGCTAACTCAGCAGGCCAATCAGCTGGTTAGATTCATCCCACCTGCGCTGTTTACGAACACCACGCTGCCCAGCGATTCCGTTAGCCGTTCCATTGTTTCGTGGAACTCGACCTCTTTGCCTTCTTCGGGCGGACTGAATCCAAGGAATACCTTCGCTGCGTTCTTAGACGTGGTTCGGATCGCTTCCTTCACATCCTGCGAAACTACCACGAATGGCTTCGCGGTAATTCGAGCGCTGTCGATCAGTTCTTCGAGGTGCTTGGTGACTTCTTCGCGACCAGCTTCAGCGGGGATCACTCGGATGAGCCGGACCTCACGGCCACGCCACTGGCTGTTTTGAACCAGCAGATGTGCCAGCAACAACATCAGTGGGCCGTTGTCTTTACCACGCCAATAGACATCCACGGTCCCAAGTGGCGTCTCCCATGGTTCCTTTGCTGAATCAGCGATGCGAATCGAAATGATGCTCCGACCCAGTCCGGAGATGATCCGCAGCGCGACGCCAAAGGAGCCGACGCGGCCAGGATCGCCGGGCCACCCGAGCAATACAGTGTTTGGGCTTAGTCCGCCCAAGCCGTGGCATTGAACCAACGATTCAACGGCATCTGAAAGGTAAGGTGCGACGACCACGCTGGGGAACGCTTCTAGTTCCTGTTCGCGAATGAACTTTCGCAACAACTTCTCTTGTGCCTTACGGCGTTCGAGTAGTTCCTCAACGTTGCCCGTAATTACGTGAGCGATGGTCAGAATACCGTGGCCTGAAGTAAACCAGTGCCCGAACACAGCAAGGTGCGTTCGGTTGTGTCCGGGTCCGACCAAGGCCAGCACGGTCGGTCGCCAGTTCTTCGGGTGATAGAACGCCTCTTCAAGCTTCAGGATGTTCCGTCGAGTTCGTTCGAACAGAATTCCACTCTGCACATCGCCCCACTTTGAGTCGATCTTCAGGAACCCAATCGTCTTGTACAAGAACGCCATAACGATGATGGATGCCGAAGCCCACGCTGGCGAAATTAAGAACATGACCGCAAAACAACCGGCGGCTCCCAGCAGTGCCGTTAACCAGTGACAGTACTTGAACCGAGGTCGGTAGCTTGGATTGCGAGTGATCGATTCGTAGAACGTCGCCAGGTTCAGTGTTCCGTAAGTGATCATGAAGAACATCGTGATGATGGGAGCAATTGCATCCAGATCACCAAGAACGATGCAAACCTGAGCAATAATAAACGTCAGCACAATCGCCCGACGTGGTTCTGAATTGGCTCCGCTGCCCTTGGCATAAACACGAAGCATTCGAAACACGTCGTCTCGAGCAAACGCCTGCAGAATTCTCGGTGCGCCCATCATGCTGCCGAGGGCAGAAGACAAAGTTGCGGCGAAGACTCCGGCGGTTATCAGAATCGGTACTGCGGAAAGTTCACCGATAACCAGGTTGTTCCCAATCAACGATTCACGCGACGTTGCCCCGCCTAGAACCACCCCCATCGACAGATAAATCACCGCGGTAAACACAACTGCCCAGAGTGTTCCCTGCGGAATCGATTTGGCCGGCGCTTTCAAATCGCCAGACATATTTGCTCCGGCCATGATCCCCGTCACCGCCGGAAAGAATAGCGCGAAGATAGTGAAGAAGCTTTCTTTGTCTACGTAGCCAGAGGAGAGGTTCTCTCTGAGGTTGTCTGCTGTAACTTCAGGGATTGCACCGACGTAAAACGACACCAGCGATGCGACCAGCAGGCCCAGAATTCCGTACTGCAACTTGATGGTCCAGCCTGCGCCAATGAAGACACAGATGAATACGACAACATTGGTAATCGTGCCAACGATTCTCGGATCCCACGCACTCGGGAACGCCGCGCAGTAGGCTTCTGAAAAGCCAACGACATACATCGCCACCGAAATCGCCTGTGCCAGGAAGAACACAATTCCAATCGCCCCGCCGAACTCTACTCCCAGGCTTCGGCTAATCAGAAAGTAGGCTCCACCAGCCTTCACTCGTGTATTGGTGGCGATGGCTGAGAGCGAAAGCGTGGTGAGCGTGGTGATGACCTTCGCGGCCAGCACAATCACCAGTGCCTGCATAATTCCTGCCTGGCCAACGACGGACCCAAAACGCAGGAACATGATCACGCCGAGAATGGTCAGAACACACGGTGTGAATACCCCACCGAGTGTGCCAAAACGCCCTACTTCGTTGGGTTCTCGTCCTTGACTCATCGCGAAGGGGTACCAGTTTTCTTCTCAAATCGTCAAGTGAAATCAGCGATTCGTGTTCAATGCGATATAGCGGCATCACGCATTGTCACGATCCGATCAGCTTGCTCGGCCGCGAGCGGATCATGAGTCACCAGCAGGACAGCTCCGCCCGATTCAGCAAACTGCCGCATTCGCTTAAGGACAATCTCGGAGTTCTCAGTGTCCAGATTTCCTGTTGGTTCATCAGCAAGGAGAACCGAAGGTTCGTTCAACAAAGCCCGAGCCAACGCGGTTCGTTGCCGTTCTCCGGTACTGAGCTTGCCCGGTCGATGGCTTAGACGATCAGAAAGCCCAAACTCATCAAGCAAGCCCATCGCACGTTCCTGCACGGCAGCTCCGCTGACGATCGCCGGTGCCTTAACGTTGTTCAGAACCGACAAGTACGGAACCAAGTGCAATTCCTGAAACACGAACCCAATCTGTTCGTTTCGGAACTTCGCACGCTGGTTGGCATCAAGATCGTAGAGGTTTGTTCCATTGACGATTGCCGTTCCAGCATCGGGAGCCAGCAAGCTGCCCGCGGTCAGCAGCAGAGTCGATTTGCCACAGCCGCTCGGGCCGGTTACTGCAACGAACTCACCAGCGTTGACCGATAGCGATACGTCTTTGACAGCTGTTACGTCTTGCCGTGCAGACGGGAACGTCTTCGTAATCTCACGTAGCTCCAGCATATCAGTTGCCCGCCAAAACAGTTGCTGGATCAGTCTTCGCAGCGAACACGGCCGGTAGCCAGCCGGCGAGAACCGACAGTACCGGCGCGGCGGCTAGGGCGATCAGCATTGGGCCTACCGACCGCAATTCGGCGACATCACTGGCGGCTGGTAGATCACTTAGTTTGACGCCCAGGAAATAGCCAACAGCGATTCCTAAAACTCCGCCCAGCACACCGGCAAACGCAGCTTTGCCAAGTAGGACTCGGAGAATTTGACCCCCACCCAATCCAATCGCACGCAGGATTCCAATCTCACCACGACGCTGCCGAACATTGATAACCGTCAGCAACACTATCCACGTCGCGGTAATTGCCACAATCACTGGCACAATGATGGACGCCATTTGCGTGCGTTGAGCTTTCACTGCTTCGCGATTTGTTTTCGCTGCAGCCAAACTTTCTTTCGCCGTTTGTTTGGCTTTGTTCCTTGCCTCCGCCCGAGCCAGCGCTGGTGGTCCGCGTTCGATCACCTGTGTTCCCGGCAGGATGGCGGCGATGTCTTCGCGAATTTCCGCCAGGCGATCTACAGTGGCACAGTTGCATTCCAAAGCCAAGATTGCGTTCACCACATTTTGAAGGCCCAGCATCTCCTGAGCTTCTTCAAGGTTGATCCAAACAGTGATGTCGTCTGCGGTTCCGCGTTCTTCGTGAACTTTCGCCACCTCAAATTCACGATCCAGCAGTTTGACTTTGCTCCCCTCGGCAAGAGCTTCTCGATCGCCAGTCGTCTTTGCGAACTCGGCGCCAACAATCATGGTGCCTTTCACAACTGCGTCCTGCAGTGGCTTCTTTAAGGCTCGATGGGCCAGAGGAACTTCGCCGCGCGTTCCTGTCACAATCACGTCGCACTTCATCTCTGCCCATTCCACTTTCCTGGCGACGATAGGAAGTAGGTGGTTGATGGTGACGATTTCCGACTCGGCAAGCTTGGCGACATGCGTCTCTGGCATCGTTGTGTTGGGAGTGCCCTGCGAATGCAGTTCGGCCAGATCCTGATCTTTGGGCAACACGACTATGTTGAACCCAAGACCTTTAGTGATCTTCCGCATCGAGTCTTCTAGTTCGGCTCCCGCTGTTTCGACATCAGCTTGTCTTGAAGCCAGTAGCTTTTCCGTTTTCAAATCGTCCGCCTTCAGCAGTACGTTTGAACAAATGAACGCAGCAACCGCAGTGGCAACACTCAGTACGGTCAATACGAAGCTTCCCAGCCGGTGTTGAATTTCGCTGATGACCAGCGTGTAGAGTTTCATCGTTTGCAGGGATCCTTATTGGCGGCAACTCCATGATAGTCAGCACCGCCGCACAACGCATTCATGGTTGAACCCGGCTTGTCGGATTCTTCTCTGTTCTCAAAGAATCTTGCCAGGCTTTTGATGGGTTGAACGAAATACAGGGTTCGACTTCGCTAGTGGTAGACCGAAGCTGAGGTCGCAGACACAATCCTTTGAACCAATCGCACTGGCCAGCGTTCACACTCTGTTCCGCATTCCACAGGTAAGCAGCATATGATTCAGGTTGATGGACTTCAGAAGTCCTATGGTTCTCACAAAGCTGTTGATGGTGTCAGTTTTGAGATTAGAAAAGGCGAAACATTTGGGTTGCTCGGGCCGAACGGTGCTGGGAAGACAACGACACTCAGTATGCTTGTTGGCCTGCTGAAACCAGACGGCGGCAGCGTTCGTATTGAGGGCCAAGACCCTCTCAAGCCAGCGACACGATTGCGAATCGGAATCGCGCCGCAAGCGTTGTCTCTTTATGAAGAACTATCGGCAGAAGAGAACCTGCGTTTTTTCACGCAGCTGTACGACTACAGCGGTGATGGCCTCAGATCGCGTGTTGAGTGGGCTCTGGAGTTTGCTGCATTGGCTGATCGACGGAAGAGCCGAGTCAGCACGTTTTCCGGCGGCATGAAACGACGGCTCAACATGGCCTGCGCGATGATTCATGAACCGGATGTCATTCTGCTGGACGAACCGACCGTGGGTGTCGATCCGCAGTCACGCAATCACATTTTCGAACGCATCGAAGAGCTCAAGCAGCAGGGGCGAACCATCATCTATACAACTCATTACATGGAAGCCGCGCAGCGACTGTGTGATCGAGTGGGTGTGATTGACGGCGGGAAAATTCTTGCCATCGATACGGTTCAAAACCTCATTCGAGACCATGGGGGCGACAGTATCGTCGAAGCGCAGTTGAAGCAGCGACCAAAAGATGAATCAGTCCTCCCAG
>JBGCDN010000232.1:0-3411 GCA_045105495.1 Planctomycetaceae bacterium | reverse complement strand
AGCCGGAGACGCTCCGCACGCGGTCGTGATTGTTGACCGAGAGCCACCAAAGGCTCGGTTCGACAAAGTAGCCATGAGTGAAGATGGCAGAACACTTGGTCTGAATTGGAAGACAGCTGACAGCAACTCGCACCGCCAGCCAGTGCGTATTGAATACTCAGCCAGTCCGAATGGGCCGTGGGTGCCGATGGCCAACTGGGGAACAGATTCGGGGCACTTGTCCTGGCCTGTCCCGCGTGATGTGCCGACCCGAATTCACGTTCGCATGTTGGTTCGCGACGCTGCTGGCAACATTGGGCAAATCGCCTATCCGGAACCGGTTCTAGTCGATATGTCTCGACCACGTGCTCGAATCACCAACGTTAAGATCTCACGACCGCGCCAGTAGAAGCCATGCCAAGCGGGCAGCGTTCGCTGTACCGTGTGCCGTCTGGGACGCTGGGATGGCGTTGAGGTCGGTTGCGTGATTGAGGTTTGGGACTTGTTAGACCGGCATGTCCCATGCAGGGGGCTTACGAATCGCTTGGGATTTCGAAACGTGGTGCTGTGACTTCTTCATTGTCATCGGTTGCCGTCGGACGCGATGCAGCGCTGTCTGATGTGGAGTTCTCGTAAGAACTGGTTGTTGACGTTGGATTGCTGATCTCGTCCTGAACGTCCTGCATGCCCTTCTTGAACTCCATCAAGCTGGAGCCCACGCTACGTGCGACTTCGGGGAGTCGCTTGCCGAAGAGAAGCAGTGCGATCACCGCGAAGATGATCATTTCAGAGGAGCCCATGCCCCCGCCAAGGAATGGCATTTGATCGCTCCTGGTTAGGCGTTGTCGCTGGATTCGACGTGCTTCTCGCTACTGTCGTCCGTTGGTTCATTCATTCCACGTTTGAACTCGGTGATGCTCTGTCCAACAGACCGCATCGCGCCCGGCAATCGCTTTCCGAACAACAACAGCGCGATCAGCAGGAAGATGATCCACTCGTAGCCACCACTAAACATTTGAAGCTCCCGAAGGTAACAGCGTGTCTTGAGATTATGACCGTCGCTGGAATCGCAGCCAAGTCCCCGATTGGTGAAACTTGATTAGTCGCACGGTTGATGAGTGAAACGTGCGTTTGGGCTGATTCGCTGTGGCGATCAAGCGTGCCGAACGTCGGCAAATAGCAGTCTGCCGAGGCAATTCGCTGTGGGAGCAAACCAGTCAGGCAGTGTGGCATGATTGTATGGCTGGAGGTCGCAAAGTCAACGTGGGTTGAACGCGATGTGTTCACTGACCTCGAAAGGTTCCGTCGGTCGGAATGCCAATTCGGCGGACACGATCGTCTTCGTCGCCTTCTGTTCTGAGTCCATTGTCGTTCCTGCGATTTGGTCCGATGCTCCAAGCTACGCTGCGGGTCGAGTCATACTGAATGTCGGTTCCAAATGGATCTTTGGGGACATGGTCAATAGTGTTCGGCACGGCAGTTGCCCTATTGGTTGGTAGGGGCGAACAGGGGATTGATCGACTTGCTGGTTGGTCATGTTTGCAATGTAGATTGGTCAATCTGCACGCACGATGGGGCGATCGACCGAGGAGGGACTCGGTATGCCTCGAGCGAAACGCAAAGAGGTTCGCAACTCGGATATTACCGGGCTGAAGTATTTCGCTCAGCTCAAGGGATTGCTCGAAGAGCTTCATACTGTCGGCTGCGATCGAGATAAGGCTAAGAATCGCAAGCTGCATATGGACCAGTACTGCATGCTGATGCTGCTGTACTTGTTCAACCCCGTCGTTACGTCGCTCAGAGGTTTGCAGCAGGCAAGCCAACTGAAGAAGGTTCAGAAGAAGCTGGGGTGTGCTCGGGCTTCGCTGGAGTCGCTGTCCGAATCGGTTGCTGTGTTTGAACCGGAACGACTCAAGCCAATCATGGAAGCGCTCGGTGACAGGCTTTCTCCCATGACTCAGGATCAACGATTGAGTGATCTTCGCCACACCGTCACGCTGGTTGATGGCACGATCGTCGAAGCGCTTCCGCGCATTGCGATGGCTTCGTTTCGAGACCATCAAAACGGCGGGAACCAAAAGTTGAAATGGACGCTTCACACGCACTTCGAGGTGCTGCGCGGCATTCCGGTTCGGATCGACGTTACGCCGACGGGTGGTGGAGCCCACGATGAGCGTGCCGTGATGGAGCGGGCAGTTGAACCGGACAGAACCTACGTGATGGATCGCGGCTACGCGAAGTTTGCTTTGTTCAACCGCATCGTCTCAGCGGGAAGCAGTTACGTCTGCCGCATTCGAGACAACAGTATCTACTCCGTCATCGAACAACGATCCCTGACTGACGAAGATCGCGCGGCACGGGTTATCTCTGATGAGCTGATTGAACTGGGAAGTGATACATCAAAGGGCAAGCCGGATCATCTGATCCGACTGATTATCATCAGCGCCAAGCCGCACAAGTCGAAAGGCCGATACGGTAAAGGGTCAACTGGCCAGGACTGCGATGGTTATCTTCGCATCGCGACGAACCTATTGGATGTGCCTGCTGAGGTGATTGCCCTTCTTTACCATCACCGCTGGACGATCGAGATCTTCTTCCGCTTCTTCAAACACATGCTGGGATGTCGTCATCTGCTGAGTCATTCACAGAACGGCATCGAGCTCCAAACGTACTGTGCCATCATCGCCTGCATGCTGATTAGCCTGTGGACGGGACGCAAGCCAACCTTGCGAACCCACGGGATGATCTGCTGGTACTTCTGCGGCATGGCAGATGAAGAAGAGATGCTCGCTCACGTGAGCAAACTCAAACCGTTTGCCGCCTAACCCGAGTGACCTGACCCACATCCCTCGGAACGCTTCACGCTGCGCGGATTGACAACCGGGCGGCATCGATGCGGCGACGAATGCATCAGCTCGAGACGACTGATGAAGCAGGCACAGCGACTGACCGTCAACGAGGCGCAGTCGACTCTAACCTCCGCCGCTCCAAGCTCTCACAATCCCGAAATCGGCAGGCTATAAGGGGACCCAAACGCCGTGCCGAACACTATTGGGTCAGGTCTGTTTGATTCAACTTTGTGACCTCTACGATTGGCGAGTAGAATGGAGATCCATTGTGAACAAGCCTCAAACGGCGAGTGAACAGAGAGTCCTGCGGCACTCAGCAAAGCGAGAAACCCCATTCAGTTTCGACCGCCAGATCAAGGTGCCGCAGTCCAACCGGGACCAGAACCAACTCGCTTCAGTACCTTCACATCGGAAACACAGACGTGGATTCCCCGGAAGTTTCTAGGTTCCTGCGGACGCCGTCTCGCATCCCGGCCTACAGGGCAGACGGGGTCAGAACACTTTGCTACGACTCGGATGTCGTCGTCGTCTCCCTTGCACAGCACTGAATGAGAGCGAGCGCGTTGTGGTTCGGCAGCTAGAA
>JBGCDN010000231.1:0-7429 GCA_045105495.1 Planctomycetaceae bacterium | reverse complement strand
CGACGTTCCAGGAACTCGATTCCATTTGGGCTCACAACAGCCCCGGCGAGTTCCACACGGGTGCAATGACAAATAACGACCGCCGCGAAGTCACCGCCGCGTACTATGCCATGTGCGAGTTGATCGACGATCAGGTTGGTCGGATCATGCAGACTCTGGAGGAGACTGATCAGCGAGAGAACACCATCGTTGTCTTCATGTCAGATCACGGCGAGATGCTGGGCGACCATGGCATCTACTTCAAAGGCCCGCACTTCTACGACGAAGCGATCCGCGTTCCACTGATCGTCTCCTGGCCAAGCCGGTTTCAATCAGGCCTCAAAGCCAGTGGCCTGACGGAATTGGTCGATCTGGTTCCGACTTTCTTAGAAGCCTGTGATTTACCGATTCCAAATCGCGTGCAAGGCCGATCTCTCATGCCCATTCTGACCGGCAGGAGTGATTCAAAGAAGCACCGCGACGTTGTGTACTGCGAGTACCTCAATAGTTGGACTCACGATAACGCGTACGGAACCATGCTTCGCAGCGAGACGGAGAAAATCGTCGTCTATCACGGCACAGATCAGGGAGAACTGTACGACTTGGTTTCCGACCCGGATGAGTTCCACAACCTTTGGAATTCAGATTCTCGCCGCGACATGAAGCTGCGGTTGCTGAAGCAATGCTTCGACGCGAGTGTCTTCACCATGGATCCCGGCCCACAGCGACTGGGTCCATTTTGAATGCAAAGACCGAAGGCCGCATCTCAAAGACGAACACGTTGTAGCGCAATCCGATTCCGGTCGCGGTACAGACGATAGTCTTCCAGCACGTCTTCGATTGATGGTTGCGGATCGATCCGTGTTCCTCGCGAAACACCACTACCGGTTACGCGGATGGATTTGTTGAAGTCCACAACGCCGTCCATCAGACGCAGCGTCAGGTCTTCAGCGCCGGATCGCTTGACCTGAATACTGTTGGTACTTGTGACTCGTAGGCTGAACTCAACACTCCGGAGTCGGTTTGGCTTGTTCCCACGTGCGAAGTCTTGATTCTTCAGGTTCGCCTTAAACCCGTTGGCTTCAACCCAATAGAACCGGTTGTTTTCAGGACGCACCGTTGCCACTTCAAACTCCTGAGGCATGTCATCTCGCCGATAGAAGTCCATCCACTGAAACAGGTTCTGAATCTCGTCGTAGTAGCTTTCGAAGCCGCGATCATGGTATTCGCAAACAAGTACGTCTTCGTTTCGCTTAGTGATTGCAATTTGATGGAGGACAAAAGCGTTGTGCGCGAGTGACAGATGCTTCTCACCGGTCACTACGTACCACGGCACGTTGGATCCGTTCGTGGTGAGCTTCGACGACTCCGGACCGACGTAGCCGCAGATCGGAATGATTCCTGCAAAGATATCCGGGTGTGACATACCAATGTCATAAGCGGCATCAGCACCGGTTCCATGCCCTGCCAGGAAGACTCGGTCAGTATCAACACTAAACTGACGAAAAGCATCACGCATAGCGGCCAGAACCACCTCATGCGAGCGAGCATTCGATTCGTATCCGTCCGCATTTGGAACATCGTAGTCTGGTGCGATCACGATGTACCCGCGACGTTGGCCCTGCCCTTGTTGCTGCGGTGTCCCGGCCCAAAAACTAAGCGGTGCATCCAACGACGCCTGGTTGCTTTGCTTCAAGGCGATGATCATCGGATAGGTCTGATATTCTGAGTACTCCGGCGGAAGCATCACCTTGTATCGGGCCGATCCGTTTGGCGTTTGAACGGTGAAGGTGACAAACTGCCCGGGCTGTGCATCGCTCGGAAGAAGTGGTGGCGACGTCTTTAACAGCTGAGCAATCGTTCGAGGCGTCGCGCCTTCCAACCTCGAGAGCTCATCCGTCGCGCGGCGGCGAGCGAGTGGGTCGTCCGATTCCAGGTACGACGCCACGAAATCGCGTGCCGACCACAGACCAATTGTTTCGGGTAGGTTCGTCGTCGCGTTGGATGAACCCAACAGCCAACCTGAGAATGCAATCGAAAGGCGTTCTTCCGGCTTAAGCGTCTGGTCCTTCGCGAGGTTCATGTAGGCTTCAAGTCGTTCCAGCGATGCGAAATTCAGTCGGCTTTGAAGCTCGCTTCGAATCGGTCGAACCTTCGCAATGAGCTTCGCATCAAGGGCAGATTCCAGTTGTTCAAGCTGATCGTTGATAACGTCAATTGCGATCTTCTTCGACTCGTATTCTTTCTTCAGCTGAGCGACAGAGTTCAAAACGTCTGTCGGCAGATTTTCCTGTGGAAAATTCGCAAGGCTTTCCTGAACCAACTTATGCTGGCCAGCTCGCTTGCGTTCGATAAGCTCGGCAATCAATTGTTTCGCAAACAATTGCCGGAGACTGAGGGTCGCAGCTTCGCAGGCATCATTAAACGCTGGAAACTCTGCCTGAGTTTCTGTGACCCACTTATCAGCAAGTTGCAACTTTCCTACGTTCATCAAATAACGACACGCTTTGATTCGATCCTGTGGATCTGTCATGTCGATGGCTTGCCGCAGAACACGGTCTAACACTTGAGGTGAAACCGACGTTGTCGGAATGCCGTACTGCCAGTTGTAATTCAAGCTCCGGACCCAGACGTAATCTGGCGTCAGGCGTTCAATGGCCTGTGTGACGCGAATCGGTCCGCTAGGAGTCCTGAGCGTGATGGTTCGAACTCCGCTGTTGTCCCACGGCGTCACGCTGTTGAAGCCGCCAATGAAATCGGGAATCCGTTTTTTGCTGATCGTTCGGTGCTTCAGTTTGAACGATTCTTTCTTGAACACATCACCAGGACTTACTGATGCAACCAAGCGGTGCGGCGCGAAGTAGTGCTTGTAGCGCAGATCAATTCTTCGGTACTGCCCGGTATCGCCCGGCCCTTGAAGCGACCGGTCAGACGACAACGCCTTACTCTTGAACGCTCGCCCTTTGAGAACCATTCCAGACTTGAGCACCACTTCCTGTTGAGCGATCGCCGCAGCAGGGGGCAGTGTGGTTGCAACCAACACGCAAGCAGTTGTGACTCGAAGAAGTTTCATGAGTGATGGTTCTTCTGAGAGGCGTTAATCAGAACTCCGCGTTGGCACGAACTCGATCGCGGAAGTTGTCAACGAGTTGTCGATTGAGTCGTTTAACCAGATTCAACTCACCAGACTTCAACCCGCAATATCATCATGCGCGTCTTTGAGAGCGTTGGCGACCTCAATTCCGATTGCGGCGGGTTCTGATGCACTCCCTTTGTGGGAAACGTGAGTTCGAACGGTCCCATCAAGCGTAAGCAGGACAGCATCAACGCAAATTTCGTCATCACCGTCGAACCTTGCCCAAACTCCCAGAGGGGCATGGCAACCTGCTCGCAGCTCGTAAAGCACGGTTCGTTCAGCGGTGGTTTCAGCAACGGTCTGCTGATCCTGCAACGGCTGCAGTTTTTCTAACGTTGCGGTGTCGTCTTCACGGCACTCGATTCCAAGTGCTCCCTGACCGACGGCGGGAAGAAAACTGTCAGGCGACAAAACAAGGGAAATACGTTCATCAAGACCAAGTCGAGTGAGTCCGGCTTCAGCCAGCAACATTGCATCGCAAAGACCTTCGTCCATCTTCTTCAAACGTGTTCCGACGTTGCCTCGAACTTCCAACAGCTCAACATCCGGTCGAACATTGAGCAGCTGGGCGCGGCGGCGTGGGCTGCCTGTCGCGACGCGAGCGTTGGGGGGAAGATCTTCCAGTGACTTAATTGGAGCTGATCCAGTTGCCATCGCCAACACGTCTGCTCGCGGAGCCCGCGGTGGAATCGCGCCGAGCGTCATTCCGGGTTCCAGCTGCGTGGGCAAATCTTTCAGGCTATGGACCGCCAGATGCGCTCGACCATCCATCACGGCGTTTTGGACTTCACGAGTAAAAACACCGACGCCCCCGAACGATTCCAATCGCGACGTTTGATCCTGATCGCCAGTCGTCTTGACGATTACAAGTTCGGTCTCGCAATCCGGAGTGTGGCGTCTGATTTCGTCGGCCACGTGATTGGCCTGCCACAACGCCAACGCGCTGCCTCTTGTTGCGATTTTGACTGTTTGTTCCTGCGGCATCACCTGACTCCATCAGTCGAATGACTTGAAAGAACGCGGGCGATCACCGCGACTCCCACAACATTGGCTCCCGCCCGTTTCAATTCTCGGGCGGCTTCGTTGGCTGTCGAACCGGTCGTAAGAACGTCATCGACAAGCAGCACGTTCTTATCAGCAACAACTCTCGCATCATTCACCTGGAACGAGCCTCGCTGGTTGGCTTGTCGTTCCGCGATACTTTGCGTTCTCTTTTGTGGATCGGTTCGACGTGATCTTACCAGCACGTCCTGATTCGTTCGAATGCTCAGCATACTGCCAATCACTTGCGACAGAACCTCCGCGGAGTTGTGCGTTCGAACAACACGGCTGGTCCAATGCTGTGGAACTGGAATCAACAGATCAGGCTCCAACGCATCGAATGTGTCGGAATACTCTTCCACGAGAGCTCGACCGCAAGCGGCCGTGATTGGTTCCTGCAATCGATCTTTGGCTCGGATACAGGCTCGTTTAAGTAAGTCGTCATAGAGCCCGAGTCGGATGACTCGCTGAAACGCATGAGGCCCTTTACCGCACTCCAGACAACCATCTTTGGTGCTTGTGTACTGACCGACTGGCGCTCCGCAAACGTCGCAAGAGAATTGAATTGGCCGGCATGCCATGCCGCGGCAGCTCGTACAAAACCCCGTGATCGGCAGTTCGTCGTTGATCAGAGGCGGATCGCCGCACAACGGGCATGCGGGCGGGAAGGCAAAATTCAGCAGTGCCTGCCGGGCTGATTGAATGAGAGCGATGGGCATACGCGTATGGTCACTACGAACGCTCGTGAAGTGTGGTTTTCACAAGGTCATCACAGTCTAGTCGTCGACGACTGTCAGTCCCAATTCGTCTGCAATTCCAGACATCGCTTCGATGCAAAACGTAATATGCTCGTTGAGTTCGACGCCAAAGTCTTCAGCGCCATTCACGATGTCGTCGCGGTTGACGGAGGCTGCGAACGATGCCGTCTTCATTTTCTTGCGAACGCTTTTTGGCTTCAGGCCTTCCAGGCGAGTTGGGCGAACCAATGCACAGGCTGTGATGAACCCACAAAGTTCATCGCAGGCATACAACGCCTTATCAATTGGTGAGACACGAGGGCAATCAGGAAGATAATCGGCATGCGACTTGATCGCGTAGATGACGTCTTCCGGGTAGCCTCGGTCAGCCAGAATCTTCGAACCTTCCAGTGGATGATCCGGCGGGTTGGGCCACTTCTCGTAATCGAAGTCGTGCAGCAACCCGACACGCCCCCACTTCTCGACGTCTTCGCCAAGCTTCCCAGCATACGCACGCATCGCGCATTCGACGGCCAGCATGTGCTTTATCAGGCTGTCGCTCTGGGTGTACTCATGCAACAGAGCAAGATCTTGTTCGCGACTCATGGCGTTTCCCAACACCCAAAAAAATAGAAGCCGCAAAAAGCGGCTTCATAATCGCGCATCTCTCTCGGGCTTGGGGACTTCCAAGCCGCTAGTCTTGCCCTAGCCTTTGCGGCTTGGGCAGAGCTTTGAAAGACGTGATTTGGTTCGCGCGGCTGTATTCCGGTGGATGAGGCCCTTAGAGGCGGCCTGGTCCAATTTCTTCACAGCCAAACGGAACGCTGTTTCGATCCCGTCCTTATCCTCACCAGCCGTTGCCAGCACTCGAAATTTCTTGAGCGTGGTCCGCAAAGCAGAGCGACGTGATCGGTTTCGGAGACGGCGGACCTTGCTTTTTCGCAGGGCCTTTTTTGCGTTCGCTGAATTGGGCATGGTAACTGTGTGCGTTTACGTGACTGAAGTCCGTGTAATTTGGAATCGAGCAGTGTATCTATCTGCGGGCAATCTTGCCACGCTGCAAACTTCATTTTTGCGTAAAATGAGCTGAGAGAACAACTTCCGACGATTCGGAGTGCCGGAATTGCGTTCTCTACGCCGTAATACCACTGCCAGTACTTCGGTCAGGATCGGATGTCGTGCCGTGGTGACTCCAGACGAGGCTGCAAATTCACTCGTTCGAACCACAGTCAGGATTCTTCGGACGTCATTTTAGTGCTGATGGCTGTCGCCGTGATCATGAGCAAGATCGCCCCGGTAGGACTTTCCATTGATTGTCACCACCAACGTTCCGTCCATGTGATCCGAGTCGTGAAAGTGCCCCAATAGCTCTTTGTCATTCGAGGAGAACCGTGACGACTTCCCTCCGGCATCTGCCTCTGTCGGCTGAGCTGGAAGCTTGAACTGAGCTGGTTTGCCATCGTGCATCAGATTCAATGTGACTTCGGCTGCTTCAATGGCGACGGTCTTCGTAGCAGATGAATCCAGTACGTAGACCGTAATCACGTCCGTAGCATGGCTCTCATCGTCGCGTCGATCAGAATGGTCTTCTTCGTGTTCAGGATGAAGCAGTTCTGCATGGTATTCGTCATGCCCCAGTTCAATGAGGTCGCCATGATGCGGCCCTTCACTCGGGTGATCATGAGCGTGATCATGGTCATCGCCGTCCGCGGCTTCAGACGTCGTTGACGATACTGCTGCAGTGTCTGTCTCGCTGCCGGTACAGCCAGCCAACAATGCTACGGCGAGGATAAGTGCACCAAATCGAGCGAAAGATGACATGAGTTGAACCTTGAGGCGAGAACTTGATGGAAGGTGGGCTGAGCTATTCAAAAACGACGTCGTTGCTTTCCGCGTTCACAACGCGTTCGGCTTCTTTCAGCCCAATGAGCCAGAACAACGCTGGGTGAACGAAGAAATCCAACAACGTTGAACTAATCAAACCACCCAGGATGACTGTAGCAACGGGATAGAGAATTTCCTTGCCCGGTTCTCCCGCTGCCAGCACCAGAGGCACCAAACCAATTCCCGAAGTTAGCGCGGTCATGAGCACCGGGGCCAGACGTTCCAGCCCAGCGCGGACGATCATCTCTTTGGTCCAGTCTTCGCCTTCGTATTTCACGAGGTGAAGGTAATGGTTCAACAGCAGAATTCCGTTTCGGGATGCGATACCCGCCAACGAGATGAACCCAACCATCGCCGCAACCGTCAGCGTTTGCCCCGTAACAACCAAAGCGACGACAGAACCAATGAAGGCCATTGGCAACGCCATCATGACCTGCAGCGATAGATTGACCGACCGAAACATTGTGAAGAGAACCAGAAACACTCCCAACATAGCGATCACAAACAGCGCGCTGATGATTCGGGTGGCGGACTGCTGGCTTTCGAACTGGCCGCTGTATTCAACGAAGTATCCGGCAGGAAGTGTATCCGCAATCGGCTTGACTCTGGCCTGCACATCCTGAACCACATCAACGACGCCTCGGTCGGCAAC
>JBGCDN010000230.1:0-2604 GCA_045105495.1 Planctomycetaceae bacterium | reverse complement strand
ATACACGACGGTGGCCAGCCAGATGGCAAGTAGCGTTGGGATCAGAATGGAGAGCCGAGGGATAATGCTCTTGGACATGTTCGCGAACGCCTTCTCAGATCGAAGTCGAGTGGTCTCAGATTTAAAAGCTTAGGTCAGAATTCGGTTCGAAAGCCACCACAAACTCCGCCACATTCGCGAAGGTTGTGAGAAATCCGCCTACCAGATTCATCGTCCTGGCGACGGGTTCCTCGGCAATGGAAACCAGAGTTCGTCCCTGCCGATCGGTCATCCTGTCGGTTCAACCTGTGTCAGGTCGTGCAGGCCGTGCCGTGTTGGGGGTTTATAGGAACAGCACTTTGATTCGGAAAGCGAAGATAGTGGTTTCGAGCGATCAAAACCTGACCCTCGCCGACCTGGTTCCATCCAGCACCTGACAGGTGCGGCAGAATGAGTCATTTCCTGCCGAAACCAGCCGCTTAGGACCAGGTACATTGCTTCTTGATCTGGACCGAGTGAACGAAATCAGTCAGATTCGACGTGTCGAAACGTCAGGCTTGAGGAGGAAAAGCCATGCTTACAGATCTCGTTCTGAGGCTGCTGGGCCGTCGCCGTTCTGTGCGAAAACGGACTCACGCTCTGTCATCGCCCGCCGAGTCATTGGAAGACCGTGCACTGCTGGCGGTCACATTCAAGTTCGACTACCGGTTCGATACCGGGAATTTCTTTGATACCGGGGCAAAGAAGAACGCCTTGAACCTGGCGGGAAATCTCCTCACGTCTCGACTGAACGACACTTTGGATGCAATTTCGCCAAGCGGGGACAATACCTGGACGGCCACTTTTACCAACCCCGGAAATGGACGGCCGACGACACTGACAGACCTGTCGATCGCCGCCAACGAGATTCTCATCTTCCCGGGAGGAAGAGATTTGCAGGGCGGACTCGGGCGGGGCGGCTGGGGTGGATACAACTGGCAAGGCAATTCTGAGTGGGGTAAGACCGTAGGGTTCCGAGGGGAAGCCGATAACGGGACAGACTTCGGCCCATGGGGCGGAACCTTGGCTTTCAATAGCACCCGCGACTGGCACTTTGGGAGCACAATTGAAGGACTAGACGACGGTGAGTTCGATTTCGTCTCTGTGGCAGTCCACGAACTCGGCCACGCTCTCGGGTTTGCAGGGGGTAACGTCGCATACGATCGCTTCGTCAGTGGCGGCACTTTCTCGGGGCCTCGGGCAACAGCGGAATACGACGGATCCGGGAATGTTCCGCTTAGCTCAGACGGAGCGCACTGGGCGAACAATACAACCGATAACGGCCAGCGTACGTTGTTGGATCCGAGTATCAACGACGGACTTCGCGAGTTGCCCACGTTCCTCGACTGGGGTGGGATCGACGACATTGGTTGGGAAGTCAATCAAGCAGCCAATGATTTCGGTGACGCGCCATCGAACCGCTATCCAACTCTCTCTTCCCAAAACGGGGCGAGGCATAACACGAAGGCCGGTTTGTTTTTGGGAGTCTGGGGCGACGGCGAGTCCAATGGGCAAGCATCCGACGATGCGGACGGATTTGATGACGAAGACGGCGTTCGAATTCTTGACACGCTGTATTCCGGCGACACCGCGCGGATTGATTTGACGGCGAATCGCGAGTCGGTGATCAACGCCTGGATGGACTTCAATCTCGATGGCGACTGGGACGACGCGGGCGAACAGATTCTGACGGACGTGAGCCTGGAGCCGGGTCAAAATCGTGTGACAATCGACGTTCCTGACAACGCTCGCAGCGGCATCAGCTACGCGCGGTTCCGACTGAATTCGAATGGCGGACTTTCGCCGGTGGGTGCTGCGTCAGATGGCGAAGTCGAAGACTACGAGATTCGTATTGTCGATGGTGTTCTGGCAATCGACGATTCCGCACAAGTGTCAGGCATCACCAACATTAATGTGCTCTCAAACGACATCCTGTCCAGTCGTGCCGAGGTTCTCTCAGTAACGCAACCCGGCAAGGGCAGTACTTCAATCAATACTGACGGGACGATCCGGTTCGATCCTGAAGGTGAAGGTGGCACCACCGCGTTCGACTACACGATAGGATTGGAACAACTGCGAATCGAAGGCAGCGCGGCGAACGACCAGTTGGGTCGAGCCACGGTGATTGACGGAGATACGTTGGTGGTTGCCGCTTCAACGGCGACCACGAATGCAGGGTCAGGCACTGGTGAAGTTCGAGTCTATCGCCGCGACGGGCTGGACTGGGATCTGTTCCAGACGATCACCGCCAACGATGAAGAGCAAGGTGATCGTTTCGGTTTTTCAGTCGACATTAGCGGTGACACGCTGGTAGTTGGCTCGCGTGGTGACGACGACGATGGGCGGAATTCAGGTTCCGCCTATGTCTTCAAGCGAGATTCCGAGTCTTCTCGATTTAGCTTCACGCAAAAGCTTCTGGCGAGCGATGGTCGAGCCAAAGATCAGTTTGGGCACTCGGTATCCATCGATGGAAACGTGATCGCTGTTGGTGTTCGCCTGGACGATAACGGCGGCAGCGGTTCCGGGTCAGTCGAAGTGTTTCAAAGATCGGATACATCGTCCGACTTCGCTTTCACGCAACGGCTA
>JBGCDN010000229.1:0-9468 GCA_045105495.1 Planctomycetaceae bacterium | reverse complement strand
TCGCAGGTCTTCGAATTTTGAGAAACTTCCAAATCGCCCCAGTCCCGGGACGCTGGATTGTTGGCTCTTGTCCGACTTGAGAACTTGCTACGTGCCACCACAGTCTGAAGCTTCAAGGCGAGATGCCCTTGCACGCGGCGGATCGCGACGCCCCGCCGCTCTGATCAAGCGCAACCTCAAAAGCAGCGACTTCCAGTGCAGAATCCGCGCAGTCAACTAGGTCCTGCTTGGTCGCCTCTGGTAAATCACTACAAGCCAACACCAGTTCTCGGATGTCGAGCCAGCGGATGTGAGATGCATACTCCTGTGCATACCGGATCTCAGAGTCTGCGGTTTCCCCTGCGTATTCAACGCTCTTCGAATCCCTCCGGGTGTACTTTGTTTCCGGCCGTCCCTGTGAGCAACGCAGGTGATATGGGGCTGAGAAGCGGGAACTCCTCAGGTTGTACCAACTGGTTCTCGCTTGGGTCGGAATGGCGCTGTCACTGATGCGTTAGTGTTCGTCCGTCAAACAGTGTTGGACCTGACGAGAGAGCTGACCATCAGCGGTATCACGAGTTCACTGCTGAAATTCTGTTGAGAGCCCGTTCCGACATCGCTCGCGACCGCCTGCTACGGACGTGGCGACCGCTTTATCGATCCGATGCAACCGAGCCACTGATGAGCACGAGTGCAGACGTTTGCCCTTAATTCCTCCACATTAAGACGACCGATACCGGCCACGTCTTTCTGGTCGACGCTAAAGGTCATGCTTGGCCGCAGTTCGGAATTGCAGATGGCCAAGTAATGTTTGTCGACCGCAGGCGGTCTTTCAAAAGTTTCCTTCGCAGGCTCAGGGGAGCGTTTTACAGAGGATCAAGCGCCAGAGTTGCGTGACTTGGAAGCTCAATTCCCGCAGCCAAAAGTCGACCAATAGCGCAGTAGGATTCAGCAAGCATGCTAAACTCTTCGCTTGGCCGCGGAGACCGGGATGAGTCAGGAAGAAGCTGAGTTTGATCAACTCGTGCGGCAAGCACGCGATGGAAATAAGGCAGCGCTGGGGACGCTGTTGGAAAACTATCGGGGACAGCTCCGAGCACTCGGTCGAGAGTCAATCGACATGCAGCTCGCAGGTCGCTTCGATGCATCAGATCTCGTTCAACAAACCCTCATCTCTGCGGTTCAGGCATTCGAGGATTTTCGAGGTACGACCCCTGACGAGTTGGCTGCGTGGCTCAAGCAGATTCAGGCTCGTAATTTCACCGACGCTGTCAGAGCACACCGCGGCGCGATGGGTAGGAGTGTGGATCGCGAACAACGACTCGGTGGCACATCGGTAGTCGACCGGGCTTTGACACCCAGCAAGCTATTGTCTCGAACCGAGCGTGCTGAAGAGATTGAACGTATCCTCTCCAGTTTGCCGGTTGATCAAGCCGTCGCGGTTCGGATGCGGCACCTGAATGGATGCAAGCTAAATGAAATCGCTGCGACTGTTGGCAAATCCGAACGGGCAGTTGCGGGTTTACTGTTTCGCGGTATGAAAAAGTTGAAGAAAGAACTCGGGGCACCCGGTCGCCAAGAGATACATGATGAGTGAAGCCGAGCAAACAGAAGACCCAGATGAAGCTCAGATTGCAGATCTGATCGCTGAGTTCCATCGCCTGCAGGACGCCGGCGATGTAGATAGTTTCGAGCCCATTCTCGCGCAGCATCCTGACCTTGCTGACGATTTTCGAGAATACCTTGCCAGCACAGAACAGTTCAGTGAGTTCGTTCGTCCCTCCTCGGACATGTCCGAAACGTCTGACGTGACGCAAGTCGACGCCATCGAATCGCACGGGGTTATCTCAGGGCAGTTCGGGCGGTATCGCGTGCTTCGTGAGTTGGGCCGTGGTGGGATGGGAGCCGTCTACCTCGCTCAGGATGAACAGCTTCGGCGACAAGTCGCGTTGAAGGTACCGTCGATCGGCAACAGCCCTGAACCAACGTTGCTGGAACGGTTCTATCGAGAGGCTCGCGCCGCTGCACGGCTTCAGCATCCGGGAATCTGCCCGGTCTATGACTTCGGCGAGGTCGATGGCCAGCCATTCATTTCAATGGCATACATCGAAGGCCACTCGCTGCAAGATCACCTTCGGGACGAAGCCCCTGTCTCTCCAGTCGACGCTTGTAGAATCGTTCGCAATCTCGCAGACGCGCTTGAAGACGCGCATGCCGCGGGTGTCATACACAGAGATCTCAAGCCACCGAATATCATGATCGATGGCCGCGGCAATCCAATCGTGATGGACTTTGGTCTCGCACGTCATGCCACTGAAGAAACCAGTCCCCTGACCAAAGCTGGAACACTGATCGGTACACCGACATACATGGCCCCCGAGCAGCTCGATCAGGATTCATCAAACACAGGGCACCTCGCAGATGTGTATTCCCTCGGAATCATCTTCTACAAGATGCTGACGGGAGTGGTTCCATTTCGTGGGCGTATCATGTCGGTGCTAAACCAGATCGCCAATAAACAGCCCGATCCACCTGAGTCAATTTGCCCTGCCATACCAAAATCCGTTGCCGAGCTATGCAGCCGAATGATTGCGAAGCGGCAGCCAGAACGGCCTCAGTCGATGGCGGCGGTACGCGACGAACTGGATCGTTGGCTTGCAGGCAATTCATCAACTCATGATGACTTGGAACGGCCGTCGGCGATGCCACGTCGACTGCCCATCGCGGTGACGGGCACGATTGCTGTGTGTGTGATTGGAGCATGGCTGTGGCCGTCTGTCCGAACCGATGATGAAAGTCTCCAACTTCCGGAGAAGTCTGTCGAAGTATCAAGAGACGAAACAAAATCCGTCGCAGGAAGCACCGTCCTGACTGAACCGAAGTCGCGTGCCGCGGGAAACTCTGCCACGCATGCGCCGCGGTCCGTTGGCGAGCAACGTGATCCGCGTGGCGAGATGTTGGCCGCATGGTTCACAGAGTCGGGCGGAAAAATTTCGTACTACGATGATTCAGGCCTTTGGGCTATGGAAAGCGATTCCCCCTTCGATCGCAACTTCACACTGACGGCGATGCACTTCAATGAGTCTCGACCAGCCACTGACGACGACCTACGGCGAATCGCTACCGCTGGTGTGACAGAACTACGAGACCTTCAACTACACAACGCTGAGAGAGTGACGGCTGACGGCCTTTTCGCATTGGCAGATGGCAGCAGTGTCATCACAGGTCTCTCGATTGACGGCACACTCTTGGGGTCGAATAACTCACCTGAAATTGTGAGTTTCCTGAAACGGCTCACCAGCCTAAAGCAGCTCGAATTAGTGAACTGCGTTCACGCGGAGAAGCTTATCCAAGGATTCTCGTCGGCCATGTCGCCGAAATTCCTGCGTGTCCGCGGTGGTGCTATCGATAAGCAATGGGTCGAGGCGGTCGCGGCGATTGGCAATGTGAGCAGCGTCACCTTTGTGGACACTGATGTCACGATCGAGCAATTGGAAGAACTCAAGAACAGGCTCCCTGCAACATCTCTCGCAACAGAGTCGGGCGCAATCCACGCACCGGCGGCGATGAAAGACCCCGCGCGATTTGCTGCGGAGTGGGTATTGGGTATGAGCGGCGAGTTGTTGGTGCCCAACGCTTCTTATGACGCTCAGCAACCGGATCTCTCTTCACAGCACGTTGACCTCATGCTTGCTCCGCAGGACCTCCCCAGCAGCAATTTCACCATTCTTATGGCAGCCATCGCGAGTCCGGGCATTACCGATGGCGAGCTGGTTCATTTGTCCGACCTGACGTCCTTGAGGCATTTGCGACTCAGGTCAGCTGCAGTGACTGGAACCGGTATTAGGTTTCTTAGTCGAGAATCGATCAAAGTCTTTGAGCTTACCGACCCGCCTTCGAGTGGAGGGCTTACTTTAGCTGGGGCGAAAGAGATAGCGGCCATGCCGAACCTCCAACGGCTGCTCTTGGCTCGTCAACCGGTCAATGTTGAGATAGTCGAAGCACTCAGACCGCTGCAAAGACTCACCGATCTCGATCTTTATGGGACGCCTGTCAGTGATGACGTAGTCGAGGCGCTTTCGGCGTTCCCGAATCTCAGGCGAATAAACCTCTCGCAAACGGAGATTACCAAGGCCTCATTTGAGACGCTCCAGACACTTCCGAACCTTGCTGAGCTGATCCTCAGTCGGTTCACCACGGAAGAAATGACTGAACTCTCGCTGAAGATCCCCCGCTGCGAGATCAAATTCGACGATCTGCAAAATCGCCAGGTTTACATTCAAAACGGTGTGATTACCGAGCGATAGCGTCCTCTGTCGCTGCAGAAAAAAGTCCGTCTCTGCCTTGAAGCAGCGATATTCGGTCCTTCCTCGCAACTTTCTTCAAGAATAGCGCGCGACGAATTTCGTGGGGCTACGCCTAAATGGTTGAGGCACCGCTGTCGACGATCTCATTGGGGATTTCGCTGCAATGGTGTTCACCGAATTTTTCTTGATTCGGTTCGAAAGCAAAACCACCAAGGCGACACCATGAAGAATCGCAGTATTAAAAGACGCCCCTTCGCAGCCCGTCTGACCACAGCAGCACGGCGGCGCCGGCGGACGCGACCGCAGACTAGTGAAGTCCTCGAAGATCGAGCACTTCTGGCCACATTCACAGTTCCCAATCTCACTGAAGCCAGTCTGCGGGAAGCTGTTGAAGCGGCAAATAGCCGATCCGGCGAAGACACGGTTCGGTTCGCTGATGGCCTGAGCGGAACGATTAATCTGACGAGCGAGTTACGAATCACCGACAGCGTCATCCTGGAAGGGAATGAGAATCGATCGATTCACCTAAGCGGTCAGTCACGAGGCCACCGTGTTCTGCACGTGCACGATGGCACCGACACAAAGCTAGATGTCGAAATCCGTGGTATCACGATTGAGAAAGGGGGCGATGGAACGGTTCGTCTATTCGGATCGGGCATTCTGAACCGCGAGAACCTGACGCTGGATAACGTCTGGATCCAGCAGAATGACGGCGCATTATCAGGGATTGGTGGTGGCCTTTATCACAGTGATGGAACCCTGACAGTTTCGAACTCGAAGTTCCGTCAAAACACAGCGGGAACCGGCGGCGGTATCTATGTTGCATCGGGGTCAGGAAACATTGACCTGTCGGAGATTGAAAACAACTCTGCCACCAATGGCGGTGGCTACTATCAAGCTGATGGAAGCTTCAACATCGGTTCCACAATCGCATCGAACCAAGCCGCTTTTTCGGGTGGTGGTATCTTCCTTGACGGAGGTTCGCTGTGGCTGGACAGATCAAGCATCGTCGGAAATACAGCCACGGATGGCGGCGGAGTGTCCGCCATGAACGGCACATTCAGAATTGAATTCAGTTCGATAGTTGCAAATCACGCGAGACAGTTCGGGGGAGGAATCTGGAGTTCGACTCAGATTGATGGATTGTTCGCCGAAATCGTGAATAACTCGGCGACCGCGGTCGCAGGTCTCTATCACACGGACACAACATCGCTCGCCCGATTTGTGCAGTCAGAATTTAGCACGAACGTCGCAACAACCCAGTCCGGTGGCATTAGCGCCGAAGACGCGCCGATCGAACTTTACGAGTCCACTCTGAATAAGAACTCGGTCGATAGCAGCAGCCGGCAGGCTGGAACACAGTTCCGAATCCGCAACTCTTCGGCAAACCTCACTAACGTCACCATCAACGACACGGGTGCTGGTTCTAATTCTTCGTCCAGCATTTTCAATCTTGCGGACGCAGGACGGAATTCACGACTGGATATCATTAATTCAACAGTTGTCGGAAAGCCTGATCTCACAGCATTGGAAACCAACGCTAGCAGCGACGGGTTCGCCTCAACATGGTACTCCAACAGCATCTTCACCGGATTTGGAACAAGCTTAGTCGTCGGGACTGCCACCGGTTCTAGATCAGGTTCGCTTGGGCACAACCTATTTAGTGACACGCCACCCGAGAACCTCACTCACGAGTCTGACCTGACGGGTACCGATCCACAGCTTGGAGAGCTCACCACCCTTACCGCCGCCCAGCCAGTATTTCCGTTGAATCTCGGCAGCCCGGCTATTGACGCCGGAAACAACGAGAATGCGATCGACCTGAGAGATCCATCCGGCAATAAAGCGTTGGCAACCGACGGACGGTCATTTATGCGTTTCTTTGATGGTGATCGCGATGGCGTCTCGCATGTTGATATCGGCGCATTCGAGTTTGTCGGGAGTACGTTAATCGTTGATGAGATCGGTGACGTGCGTGATAACAACCTCAACGCAGGCAATCTCTCACTCCGAGAGGCGGTCGATCTCTCGAACAATGAACAAACACGCCAGACAATTAGGTTCGCTCCAACGCTGATAGGCTCAACCATTAAGCTCACTGGAAGTAGTCTAACGTTCTTCGATGATGTCTCGATTATTGGACCGGGAGCAACCAAGCTAACCATCGACGCCGAACAGAAATCGCGGGTGCTTGACTTCTATCCGAGAGTCCACGCTGACGTTTTCGGACTTTCGATTACGGGCGGTTCTGCCAACGAGAGTTCCAGCCCCGACCCAGAGATCATCGGCTTCGGTGGTGGTGTCCTCGTACGGGACAACTCGAGCCTTCGCCTGATCGAAACGTACCTGCATGACAACACAGGGCTAGCTGGTGCGGCGGTAGCAAATTACAAGGGATCCTTGCAGATAGACCGATCGACGGTAAGCAATAACGGATCATCCAACGATGTTGTTGCCATCGCAAACTGGGGCGGTGTAGATAACGCGTCTTTGAGCCTAATAAAAACAACTGTCTCTGGAAACACGGTGGTTACTGATCTGGCTAACTTTGGCGGGGATGTACATATCCAACAGTCGACGATTGTCAGTGACAGACTCAGCGGAGACAACGATGGTGGAAATGTATTCGCAGCGAACTCGATACTAGGAAAGTGGAGTGGGAATGCGTTGGACGAAAGCTCAAATCACAACTTCATGGAAGACCCCGCACGAACCGGTGGCCTCCAGCACGGTGTAAACGACAACATCGTAGGCGATGGGCTTGGTAACGCATTGGCGTGGCCTGACGTTGTCGATGTCCTGAAGACGACTGTCCTCCGCCCCGAACACAGGCCTCTACCGGGTGGTGCGGTGGTGGGCAAAGGTTCGCTGGGCCGCGATATCGGTGCGACTCAGAATAGACTGCTGGCTGTTGATGACTCAGCAACCACAACGGCTGCGAGCACGGTAGAGATCAATGTTCTGGACAACGACAGACCCGTCGGGCCCCCTCAGGTTCGACGTTTCTCTCAACCGCTCAATGGCGAAGTATCGCTGAGTCCGATCGGCACAGTTCTGTATACCCCGAATCCTGGCTTCACTGGCGAAGACAGCTTCAGCTACGAAGTGACCGAAACTGACTTTGAGCACGCTGACTTCTCAGAAACAGCAGAGGAAGGGAGCGCCGTTGCAATTGATGGTTCGTTTGCTGTTGTGGGAGCACGTCGGGACGACACCGTCGCAACGAACGCAGGGGCGGCTTTGATATATGTACGCGACGCAACCAGCAACTGGCGTCCGATGCAGACATTGATACCGAACGACCTCGAAGCCAGAGACCGCTTTGGCTACTCCGTCGCCATCAGTGGGACAACGATCGTGGTCGGAGCCCGATTGAAGGGCGACCTTGGTTTTAAGTCCGGAGCTGCTTACGTCTACGAATTCGATCAAAGTGCCAACGCGTTCGTTCAAACGCAGAAATTGCTTGACGTCGATGGCGGTGCACGCGGGCAGTTCGGACACTCAGTCGCTATTGACGGAGACACAATCGCAGTCGGAATCCGTCGAGATCGAGGAACTAAGGGCGCTGCGTCAGGTGCCGTCGCGATCTTCGAACGCGGTTTGACAGGCTGGGTTCAATCTCGTCGGTGGGAAGCTGCAGACGGTGCGAAAGGAGATCAATTCGGCTCATCGATTGCACTCAATGGGGACACTCTTGTGGTCGGTGCCTGGAGGGATAATGAGAATGACATTGTGGATAGTGGATCCGCCTACGTCTTCGAACGCAATGAAGGAGGAACCGACAACTGGGGGCAGGTAAAGAAATTGGTTCCATCGACTTCCCGCGACTTTGACTGGTTCGGACACGCAGTGGATATCGACGGCGACCACATCGTTGTCGGCAAACCGATTCGCAACGAACGCACGCGTATTGGCGAAGCGTTCGTCTTTGAACGCAATCAAGGAGGCGCGAACAACTGGGGCGAGAAAACAACGCTCGTCAGTCCGAACTCTGCCGAAAAAGATCAGTATGGTTTCTCGGTTCGCATCAATGCCAACACGATCGCAGTTGGTGCTAGACTCGATAGCACAGTGTCCGCTAGTGCCGGTGCCGTTTATCTGTTCCAACGCAACGAGACGACAGGTGACTGGGACCACACGGAGACCCATACAGGAAGGAAGCGAGAACAGTTTGGCTTTGCCATGGACATTGATCAGGAGTCAATCTTCGTCGGCGCAAATCAAAGTAATACGAACGGCGAGAACAGCGGTCGTGTGCACGTGCGACATCGCACAACCGACAGCGCGGTCGTAACGGTGCAGGTCAATCAGAACCAACGATCCGATTCCGGCATCGGAGACAACGATCGCCCCGACATCTCCGTGGACGACCTCGCACCGATCGTCGATGCCGCAATCGAATACTGGCAATCAACGCCTCTGAGCTCCAGCCAGATGGACGCCCTCAACCGTTCGGTATTTAAAGTTTCATCACTCACCGGAGACCTTCTGGGAACCCACTCCGCGGGGCGCATCACAATCGATGCTGATGCTGCCGGGCACGGCTGGTACGTGGATCAGACGCCACTGGACCTGACAGATGACGATATCAGCGACCAGATGGACTTGCTCTCAACGATCATCCACGAGCTCGGACACTCAATTGGCCTTGAAGACACGTATGACGATGAAGCCCGCAACAGTGTCATGTTCGGTCGGCTTGGTACGGGTGAGAGGCGTCTGCCATCTGCGTCGGAGTTGGACGGAATCTTCTCATCCCTGCGCACCGACATGGGAATCGACCTGTTCTAACGGCAGGGCTGGTAGAACGCGGCAAGCTTTCAGTGAGGCTACGCCGCTGTAGGACTTGTCGAAGTGCGCCACGTGCAAGCTCTGCCTTCGTTGTTGGCGAACCCAAGTATCCGTGTCCCAATTTGCTGAAAATAGGAGATCAGTCCGTCTGTTGCCCATGGATGACCTACGGTTGTAGTGGCCGTAGGATGTCGGCATTGCCCCTCCACTTAAACAGTCGCACGGGACGCAGCCTTTTCAGGTTGCAGCCTACATCGTAGCGACGTATTTCGATCAATAGTGGAGCAGTACATGCATTCGGCCCGCCGCCTCCGACAAGTTCGCCAGTCCTGCCAACAGATTGAACGTCTTGAAGCTCGAGCACTGCTGACGCTCAGCGTTCCCGCTTTCA
>JBGCDN010000228.1:0-7218 GCA_045105495.1 Planctomycetaceae bacterium | reverse complement strand
GTAAAGTTCTACCGCAGGGCGAGGTGAGAGAAAGATATCCCGCTGGGCTTTGGTCAGGTCGTCCGCCTGCTTCTTCTTCAACAGAGATTGATGAGACGGTGAACTGACTGAATCAGCAGGCCCTTGCCAGGCCGCATACGGCCGCCGATTGATGATGTAGAGAAAACCGTCCCCTCGCACACTTCGCCCGAATGCTTCGTAATCGTGCCAGTTGTGTTCAGAAAACGCGTACCGTCGCGCCATCGTTGTTGGATTCTCGAACACAGGCAGAAGACTGACACCTTGCATACTCTCAGGCACACTGACTCCAGCGGCACTCAGAACTGTTGGCGCCAAGTCGATCGCACTCACAAGGCTGGAACACTCGGCCCCCGGCTTCGCAATCCCATCCGGCCAGTGCGCGACGATCGCGGTTTTCATTCCGCTGTCGTGAAGGCGAGTCTTGGCTCTTGGGAACGGACGACCGTTATCCGCCAGCACGAAGATAAGCGTGTTCTTCAGAACGCCTTGCTTGCGAAGTTCTTCCACCGTCTGTCCGATGAAATAGTCGAACCGTGAGACCTCGTTATGGTAGCTCGCGAGATCCTCACGAGTCGCTTCGTCGTCGGCGAGGAACTGCGGCACCGCCACCGCATTGGGAGAGTGCTTGCTTCCAAACGAATCCTGCCACTGCTTGTCCGCATCCCAACCACGGTGTGCGTCGTAGGCAGCGAACCAGAAGAAGAACGGTTTTTCTTTAGGCCGTTCCTGAGTGACCTGCACCCAATTTGCGTGACCACCGGAGTTCTGTTTCGAACGACCACCGTCTTTATGATCCCACACTTTCCGCAACGACTGATCACGCGGCGGCTTATCCTGAGGCATATGGTCCTTGCCGGAAATCGCGGTGTAGTAGCCTGCATCTCGAAGCAGTGACGGAAACTTCACCAAGTGCCATGGCAACGGACGATGCAACTCAGATGCGCCTCCGTTGTTGTGTGGATACCGCCCCGTCACCATGCTGCAGCGACTTGGGCTGCAGCTACTGGCCGTTAAGAACGCGTTTGTGAACTTCATCCCCTCACGTGCCAAAGCATCAATATTGGGCGTTCGAGCGGTCTGACTGCCGTAGCAGCCATAGTCGTTCCAGCTGACATCATCTGCGATGAAGAACACGACATTCGGACGCTCGGCGATTGCCGACCTGCAACATACAATCGTCGCAAGAAACGCAATCATGACTCCGCGGCAACACGTCATACTTCTTATTCCTTGTCGTACGGATCGGCGATTGGCTTCCATGAGAACAAGTACATAGCCCGCGGAACAGACGCGTCCATCAAGACAGACAGCGGCTCTGGCGCTTGAAGCTTGAACCCGGTAACCGTTTCCAGAATTGTCGGCGGCGAATAGTAGGTCACCACCCTCGCTTCGCTAAGTTTGAGCTTTGACTTCATGGCATCGATTGCATCTTCGACAAAGCCAATCTCGTCGATCATACCATTCGCCTTCGCCTGAATGGCGGTGTAGATTTGCCCCGTCGCCAGTTCAACTGTCTGTTCGCGAGAGAGTGGTTCTCGGTTCTCGTGAATCACGGTGACGAACCGATTGAAAGCGTCATCAATGATCTCACCCCAAAGCTCGCGTTCCGGTTCTGTCAAATCGCGGAAGGGGCTCATGGTGTCTTTGAATGGTCCGGTTGTTAATGGTTCGACTTTGACTTTGTATTGCTTTGCGAGTTCAGACACGTTGTATCGCGGAATGATGACCCCAATAGAACCTGTCCAAGTGGTGGGTTCGGCGAAGATCTTCCCGTCCGGGCCTGCCCCCATGGCGATGTAGTATCCGCCGCTGGCGGCAATGCGTTTCATCGCGACGAACATTGGTTTTTCATCAGACAGCAGTTTGAGCTCGCGGTAAATCTGATGACTGTCGGCCACTAAGCCGCCTGGGCTGTCGACCACCAGAACCGTTCCTTTGACGTCCTCGTCGTCGCGAGCCTTCTCAATTTGCTTCAGCAAGCGGCCAGTGTACGGGGGCGAGATCACGCCACTTAGCCGAATCAATGCAATCCGTTCCGTCGCTTTGGTGGCACCAGAATGAAACTGCTCGGCCGGCGCAGCCAATCGACCGTAGTAATCGCGATTGCGAAAGTACTGCAGCCCATTCCACGCAAGCGACCCCAAAAGCGCGATGACTAACAGGCACAGGAACCACCTGCTTCCGCGCGAAGTTCTTGTTTCGATGACGATCCGTTGAGTGCCGGGTGGTAGATCGGTGGTTCTTGCCACAGTGTTCGCCATTCCGTTGAAGCCAGAGAGCTAATGTCAAACCGGAGAAGATGAGTCGAGAATCCGACCTATTCCGGTTCTGCCTGTCATAAGCATCGCATCCGTTAGAACGAACGGAAAGGCACCGACCGGAGACAAACCGTCAACCGTGAGCCGTCGATAGTTCCCTCTGGAACGATTACACGAATTATCCGGCGTTTTTACGTGTTCGCAGTCTGCGAGTTCTTTTTGAAGTGCCGGTAAGGGGCGGATCATGCGTCGCACCATTGGAATTCTCACCGCAATTATCACGGTTGGACTTGGGACAGTTGCCCAAGGCCAGCAAGGCGCTGAGCCAGCTCGACTAAAGCCGGGACTACTTGGCCGCATTCTTGGCCTGGATTCCGTTCCGAACCCGCGACTCATCATGCAGGAGAACCAAAGGCAACGGGCGGCCTTTAAGCCAGACGGTCGGCTAAGCGTTGGTGCTCCACCAGTCTCGAAGCAGCAGCCCACATCGAACCGGCCTGTCTCTAACCGCGCTGTATCGAACAGATCAAGCGTGCTGAGCAGTCAACGCCGCCCAACGATGTCTGCTCCATCAAGAACAGCACCGACGCAGCCGCCAAAGCTTCGTCGAACCACTTCGAATAACGGGCGAACAGTGTCGTCGTTCACGGAGGTCTCAAGCAGTTCATCGCTGCCGACAATCACGCCATCAAGTGGTGTCATGATTCAGCCTCGAAAACAATCGACCAGCCAGTTATCTCTCGCGAACATTCTACGAAATCGCCAGTCTCAACCCATGAACGAAGTGACGCGTATCGCACCGCGTATGCGTAATCCGTTCCTGCCGAGTTCTGACGATGTCTATCAGCCAATTGCGTCCGGCCCAGTTCCGATACCTGCCGTTATGGTTGTTGAAGACGCACCAGAACCAGAATTGCCGGAAGCTGCACCATTGGTTCAACCACTTGCTATTCCAATGCAAGACCCGGTGGGGTCAGAACCTGAAATTGCAGCCGCTGTCGCCGCCACCGCTGAGCCAAAAAAAGTCGCAGCGCCAGCGATGCCTGCCCCAACGACTCAGCAAATCGTGGTGACGCCAGTTCCAGAGACTGCTTCACCAGTCGTGGCTGAGGCACAGAAGGCTCAGTCTGTAAAAGAACCAGTTTCCGCTCCACAGGTTGCGGACTTCAAACGTCCGACAGTTCCGGAGATCCCAGCAACCCCGGAAGTGAAGAGCGCTCCCGTCGAAGAGGCCATTCAACTACGCCCGGTTGTCAGGAAGACGGCTCCCGAACCTACACGTCGTGAGGCTACATCACCAGCGGATTCGCAATTTGAATTGCCAATCATGGCTGGAACCGCTCCTACGCCAAACGTCCGGAAGCGACCTTCTTCTACACCGACGACACGAACGGCGGCACAGCGGGTTCCGTCAGCGAGCCCTGAACAGAAATGGCACAAGCCGAGAATCGTTCAATCACAGACACGACCAGTGGCCAAGCCAGTAACTCGTATGTTCCCGGTTCACCGATCAACAACCACGCCTGCAACTGTCCCTGCGATACCTGTTAGCCGAGTCACCGTTACTCGACCGATTCAGACAGACGAACCGAAGCAAGCATCTTCGTTGGTAGTTGCCACGCCACCAACGACGCAGGTGCAGGCCACGAAGCAAAAGCTGAATGCGTCCGCTATCGGTCGAGCCCGGATGGCTCCTGCGGAGCCCGCGCCAGAGCAAACTCGACCATCGGTACAACAACCCCGACCTAAAGCCGCCAACGAATCAACGCTCCCGGTGATCCGTCCCAAAGGCTATCAGCCCCCGGCGACCGCTCGACCTTCAGCCGTTGCTCGCTACCGCGCTATCGATTCACCGAGTTCGCGTTCGCGGGTGAGCACAAAGACGCCGGTACAGATGGCAAACGGCCCACGCCGCAGTGCTGCACCAAAGATCCAACGAACCACCAGTCGCGTTGACAGGACGACCGACAGCAACGCCATCCGTCCGGCAGTTCAAACCAAGTCGACAGATCTGCCGAGTCGAGCATTTTCGAGACCGAACCGAGGCGTTCGCAGGAACATGGCCATTGCCAAGCGTTCAAAATTGATCGGCTTCAAAGGATTCTGTCCTGTTGAGCTCCACGATCACCGACAACTTCAAAACGCGTCGCCACAGTTTCACGCGACTTACATGAAACGCACCTACACGTTCTCAACGGCAGCCGCGCGAGACAAGTTTGTTGCGAACCCACTGAAGTATGTTCCTGCAGCAAACGGAAGTGACGTCGTCTTGTTGACTCATACGGGCACAGTTCTTTCAGGCCGCCTGGACTTCGCAGCGTGGCACAAAGGCAGACTCTTCCTGTTCAGCACGCAGGAAGCCTTGGATGCGTTCAATCTGAAGCCAGCGATGTACGCAAGCCGTTTCTAAACACTTGATTCAATGCCGAACCGACCCACGGCAAACCGGCCACTGACTCCTCGCGGTGGCCGGTATTTTTTCACTCTATTGGTTTCGTCATGCAAAAGATCGTCTTCAGCCTGATGCCAATAATCCTACTTGGCGGCTTAGTTGTCGTGGGGCAGGAAAACGGCAAACGGTTCACAGCCGCAAACGGTCCGATCTCGGCTCGAACAACCAGCGTCACTCAAAACAAACGAGTGACACGAAAGCAGAGATTTCGGAAACGGATCGAGAACCAAGTACATCGGTTTGAAGATCTCTTCAAGAAGAAGACGAAACCCGCAGCAGAACCAAAGGCACTCACGCAAACAGTACCTTCGAAGACCAGACCAGCCTCAGCTACCAACAGCAAGCGAGAGTTTGTATCGCCTGCTTCTCATATGAAGCCGGGGCCAGGCCAGTCGCGCGTTGTCGTAGAACGGCCACGCACCTACGACCCAAGGCCCAGCAAGGAACTTTGGCAGCTCGATGGTGCGAATCCAACAACAGCAGCCAAAGACGCGGCACGGCCAACCCAATCGCTTCCGAACCGGTCTGGAGTAGTGCGAACTGTTCCAGCATCCGTCGAACCAAAACAGGTCCCAGCTTCACCAACGCCAGCGATTTCAAACGAACGCGCCAGCTGGGGTAGTGCTTCAACGTCGATCGCTCCGTCCACTCCAACTCAGGCAAAACCAAGCGTTCTACGGTCTTCGACAGCTCCGCGAAGAATAGTGAACCAACCAGACGAGCCAAAAAAGCAAACCAGCTACCGTCGCGGGCTCAGACCTGCATCTCGCACGCGGAGTACATTCTCGCCAACATCAATTCCGCCAACCGCGCGACAAGCACAACCAGTGTTGGAGAGCCTGAAGAACGACTGGACTTCACAAGCAACACAGGAGTTCGCCCCTGCACAGGAGAGTAACTCGCCAGTTCCGGCCGTTCGAACCAACAGCGTTCCGGTCTTTCCTGCCAGCACACAACAAACCTTCCGTGATTCGGCACGCTTTCCAACGGCAACTTCGATGCCCCAACCGCAATCAACTGAAATGCGAAGCGCACCGAGGGTTCTTGAAACGCTGCCGCAACTGGAGGTCCCTGAACCATCGCCAGCTCCAGCACCACGACCAATCCCGACGCCGGTTCGTCGTTTTGAACAGCCGCCGCAACAGGTTCCCGTACCATCATTCCCGTCTTTGAATTCGGTTCCAGTCCAGACCATTTCAGCGCGGCGGATGGACGCGACCAGCAGATTCCCGAATCGCACATCTCAGGACGCAATCGAGGTACCTCAAGAACCGCATCCTCGATCGGCATCAACCACGCACATGTCGCGACGACAGCGACAGGCCACAATTGCTTCGCGTGGAGCACTCGCGGGCTTCAAGGGCTTTTGCCCCGTTGAACTGCAAGACCATCGGGTTCTTCGCGATTCACATCCGAACCTGTTCGCTAATCATGGAACACGGACGTACTACTTTTCTACAGCACAAGCGCGACAACGGTTCCTGAAGAATCCGACCCGCTATGTTCCGGCTGCCGAAGGTATCGACGTTGTGGATCTGGTTGACCAGAACGCGAAGACACCTGGCCGGTTAGACTACGCACAGTGGTTCCAAAACCGGCTGTACCTGTTCGCGTCGGCACACAGCATGGATACGTTCAACGCGAACCCGCAGCGTTACGCGAATCCGTAGCACACACAAAGTACAACTTGAAACCGCCGACCCACGGCATGCCGGTCATCCCTCCTCCTCATCGGGTGACCGGCTTTTTTATTCCTCGCAACGAGAGTGCTTACTCGCCATCACCTATCGTCTGCGTTCCCCTGGGCTGCAGCTTGATAGTGATTTCTGCAACCTTGTCAGGTTCAAGCAGAACCTGAGTCACTCGCCTATCTCCGGTTGCGGCCTGTTCGAACTTTTCATGTTCCACCGCGACTCGCTGAGGACCAGTTGCGGGTAGGTTCTTGATGACGGCAACTCCGTCCTGATTGGTCTTCACCGAATACGGAGATTCACGTCTCCAAACATTCGCCAGCTCTTTGCCCCCACTGATTAGCCTGAGCATCTTTGCCGAACCATAACTGCTACCAAGCACCTGCGAACCAAACGAGAAGAAAAACTGATTCGGCCACATATGGACGGTTGCGTCAGGTACTGGTTTTCCATCGGGATCATGGATGGTGACGCGACAATCAACCGCCTTGTCCATCTTGAGCATCACCTCAGTTGACGTTCCTTTCAGTTCAACCAGTTGCGGGTACCGCATTCCGTTTCCACTTGGATTGCGTCGAACAAGATCAGGATATTTCGCCTTCAAATCACCTTCTGGTTGAGCAGAAATCCAGCCATCGCAGACCGCTATCAGCTGGACGACTTCGCCTGCTGGCAGAGATGCGAACTCGAATGTGCCATCGGGCTCAACTTCGGCCGAGTCTGACCAGGACCAACCTGGCTGCCGCCCACGTTCAGGATCTGGCAAACCGGGCGTGACTATGTTCGCAATCACACG
>JBGCDN010000227.1:0-5352 GCA_045105495.1 Planctomycetaceae bacterium | reverse complement strand
CCGGTCGGGCATGCGAAGACAAGTGCTTTGTCTCCTTCGTCCATCTCGTGTGCGCCGACCGCGCGATGGGCACAGGTTGGCAGTGTGATGCCGCCGACCAGTGTCGCGGCGTCCGCATCGTTGGGAATCGGGACCACATGGAAGTTGCTTCGGTCGCTGCACAAGTGGCTGCCGAGTTCCGCTGGAGCTAGTCCGCAAACGCGAGACCCGACGGCGAGATCGGTGACATCAGCACCAACTGAAACGACTTCCCCGACAATTTCGACACATGGCTGTTCGATCTGATCGGACGACTGATCCATGATTAAATTGAACGGAAGCAACGACGATTCAACTCTGATGAGAACCTCGTTCGCAGCGGGGGTCTGGACCGGAGCCGCCAGGATACGCACCATCCCAACGCTTTCGACATCGGCGCGAAGCGGACGGATGTGGATCGGGTGTTCGTCATCCAGGTTCGTCGGTACGACAACGTCGTCGGTCAGAACGTTGTTCTCCAACAGTTCGCTTACCAGCCGCGCGTCGCCGCGGACGGCGACTTCGTCTTCGTCCGCATCGCAGATGAGTTCCAACGCGAGGCTTTCGAGGGTCTCTTCGTCCTCGAGATCTTCGGAAAGGTCGATGGTCGAGAAGCGGAAGCCTTCGAGTTCGTTCGCGGCTACTCGGCAGAAGCCGTTAAGGGTTGCTGAACCGGGATCGACTTCTGTGTCGTCTTCGTCAACTCGGAACGCGTTCTGCGTTGCAACGTAAACGCGCGGCCGTCGATCGGCGGGGATGTCCAGCATCGCCTGTGTGAAGGTCAGCAACGCGTTGAACGACTTCTCCGCGGTTGGACAATCAGTTCTGAGTTCTTCATCAAGTCCGACGAAGAACAGGACAGCATCGAGCTGCCCGCACGATTCGAGAACCTGCTGAGCGTGTTCGACCGAATCGAATGCGACGGTCGACTCCAGCCCGGACTGCGAGAACTCGTCGCCGTAGCTGACTTTGCCGACGACGGTCGCTCCGAAACTTTCCAGGCGGCTGTGCACGAACTGTGTTGGTTCGCCCGCATCGCCAACGATCAACCAGTGGCCGAGCCGCTTTGGTTCGTCCAGCGTTTCGCCGTATTCCCATTCGTAGTTCAGGATCTGCAGCTTAACTTTGTCGCCCCATTTGTCCGTGCGTTCCGCCTTACTGGCGGCGGTTGCTTTGAGAGCGCGAACGACGGCGATGACGTTTCCGGCGTTATCTACCAGCGTGAGATTGCAGGTCAAAGTTCGATCCGTCTGGCTTACAAGTTGACCAACACACCACAGTTCCGACGGTGCTTCGTCTGCGTAGTAACACAGTTCACCAAGGTGCGTCGGGAGGTACGTCGTTTCAGACGAACCAAGCAGCGCCATGAGTGTTTGGAAGCAGCCATCCAGCATCGTGGGATGCAGTTTGTACTTCGGCAGGTGCGTTACCAGCTCGTCATCGAGCTGAACTCGCGCGACGACTGCGTTCTGATCGCGGCGAACGTATAGCTGCTGCACAGTCTGGAATTTCGGTCCGTATTGGAGACCCAGTTGGTGCAGGTCCTGGTAGACTTCTTCAATATCCGTGCAGTCTTCTGCGTTGCCGATGATATCGGAGACGTTGAACTTCGCGCGGTCAGACTGTTTGATCGCGGCAACCTTCGCCGTGACATGAATCTGTGCCGCGCCGAGGCGTCCGTTTTCCTGGCTGCGGATGATGGCTTGCCGCGTGGTTGGATCGTACGACGTCGTAAAGTCCATGCCGCGATCGGCCGCCAGAATCATTGGTGCCCCGATTTCGAGGTCGCGAATGGCCAGGCCGTGTGCGTCTTCGAAATGCAGATCGGCAACTTCCAGCAGCGATTCGATGTATCCGGCCGCGGGGAGAATCGGCAGTCCGGAAACCACGTGGTCTCGCAGGTAGTGAACCGGCAGGTGGTCGAAATCGTTTCGCCAAACGGCCGCCGCCAGAGCTTCCTGTGTTCCAAGAATTGGATGGATGACCGGGTTGATGCGATCCTGTTTGGCTCGATCATTCTCAATCCAATACCGTTCGCGCTGCCATTGATAGTTGGGCAGTTGGACGAACTGATCGCTGTCGGAGAACGTCGCCCAGTCCAGGTCGCAGCCTGATGTGAAGACGCTCATTGCAGCCCGATGTACGCCGAGCGTTTCGTTAGGTTCGCTGCGACGCAACGTGTAAGCCAGGCGACAATCTTTGCCGGCAACTTTGGCACAATCACGTAGTGACGACGACAAGACAGGGTGCGGTCCGATCTCGATGAACGTGCTGTATCCTTCGTCCATGATCGATCGAATGGCCGTTTCGAACTCGACGGGCTGCCGAATATTGAGTGGCCAGTACTTCGCACCGAACGATGATTCGGTCACGATCTGTCCGGTCACCGTCGAGTAAATTGGAACCGTGGGAACGATGGTTTTGACGTCCGCGAGCGCTGCTTCCAATCGCGGCATCAGCGGATCCATCATTGGGCTGTGGTAAGGGATCTCGACCTTCAACATTCGGGCGAAAATGTCCTGCGAAGTGAGTTCTTCCTCAAGGCGGATGAGTGAATTCTCGTAGCCGGCCAGCGTAACGCTGGACGGACCGTTGACGGCGGCGATAGAGACGAGCTTCGAACAATTCTTGATGAGTTCGAGGGCGGCTTCTTTGCCGATCCCGATCGCCAGCATGCCACCTTGCCCGGCGGTTTCAGCCTGCAGCGTGCTTCGGTGGAAGCTCACCACCATCGCGTCTTCGAGGCTTAAGATGCCGGCGGCGTAAGCGGAACCGAGTTCGCCGACGGAGTGACCGACAACCAGACCCGGGTTGATGCCCAGCTCCTTCAGCATCTCGAACACACCGATTTGAATGACGAGGTTGGCTGGCTGAGCGTAAATCGTTTTCGTAATTTCGGATTCTTCTTCCGACTTCTGCATCTCTTCGAGGATCGAGAAGCCAGACACTTTCCGGAACGCCGCATCGCATCGATCGGCGAATTCGCGATAGACGGGCTGCGTTTGGTAAAGCTGCTGGCCCATGTACCACCACTGTGGCCCCATGCCCGTGAACACGAAGACCGGCTGACGCAGTCCCTGGAACGGTTGCACGCCGCGGACGATTCGTTCGTGTTCTTTCTCTTCAGCGATGGCAGTCAAGGACTCGATGACTTCGCTCCGAGTTCGACCCATCGCGACCGCACGGTGGTTGTGATGTGAGCGTCTTTGGCCGGCTGAGTAGATGATGTCTGCGAGCGGCGATTCGCTGGTTTTTAGCCAGTCCAGCAACACGGTGGCGTTCGCAACCAGTGCTTCGTCGCTGCGTCCGGAGACGGGAAGAACGTACGGCATCTCTGCGTCGGACTTCTCTCCATCCGCGACGATCTTGTTAGCTTGATCGTCCTTGTTCTCCAGCGTTGGTGCGGATTTCAGCAGGACGTGAGCGTTCGAACCGCCGTAGCCGAACGAGTTCACCGCGGCTTGAATTGGTTCGCCATCCCTGCCCAGGGGGATCATTTCGTCGGACAGGCGAATGCCCAGTTCGTCGAACGAAATGTCGTCACGCGGCGTTTCCAGGTTACCCAGCGGGGTGGCCTGACGATGCATGACGTTTAGCACAGCCTTGATCACGCCAGCGACGCCAGCGACGGCTTCCATGTGACCAACGTTGCTCTTGATGGAACCAACGACGACCGGGTTCCCGTTTCGATTCGCGCCGTATGTGGCTCCAATCGCGCGACATTCGGTGGGGTCTCCGATTCCGGTCCCGGTTCCGTGGCACTCGACGTAGTCCACGGTTTTTGGATCAATTTTGTACTGCTGGCAGACTTCTTCGATGAGAGCCTGCTGTGATTCGCCGTTGGGCATTGAGATGCCGGGCGTGTGTCCGTCCTGGTTGGTTCCGGTTCCCGTCACGAGTGCGAGAATGGTGTCGCCGTCTTTGATTGCCTGTTTCATCGGCTTCAGCAGAACCACCCCGGCACCTTCGCCGCGACCGTAGCCGTCGCCGCGGGCATCGAACGATTTCGATTCACCATCGCGAGCGAGGAAGTATCCCTTCGACATTCCGATCGGGTATTCGGGTCGCATCATCACGTTCGTGCCACCAACGATCGCCATCTCGCACGCGCCGCGCCAAACGTCCTGACAGGCGTAGTGGAACGCAACAAGTGATGACGAGCACGCGGTGTCGATGGACAAGCTTGGCCCGCGCAGGTCGAACGTGTGCGAGATTCGGTTCGACAGCATCGTCATCATCATCCCAGCCGCGCTGTGCTGGTTGATGGACGATCGGTTGCCGAGTCCCATCTGCGTGAGCATGTGGTCGGGCATGAAACCGCCGACGTACACACCGACAGCTCGCTTGGCAAAGTCGGGCAACTTGAGTCCACAATTCTCAAACGCTTCCCAGACGACTTCCAGAATGAGTCGCTGCTGCGGGTCCATGTTCTCCGCTTCACGCGGCGAGATCCCGAAGAACGATGCGTCGAACGAGCGCACGTCCTGGTTCACAAACCCTCCGCGCTGGACGTAGGCTTTGCCTTTAGACGCTTCATTCGTCGAGTAATACCGATCTGCATCCCACCGGTCGGGCGGGACGAGATCCGCGGCATTAAATCTCGAACACAGGGCGTTCCAGAGTTCATCGATGTTGTCCAGCTTCGGAAAGCGGCATGCCATCGAGATGACAGCAATTGGTTCAGCGGTGTTCATTTCATCAATTCACGTAATGGCAGACAGAAGGTGTCTGCGACACTGTTTGTTCGCCGTCGCAACGTAAGAAGTGACAGCCTGTAGTAGCCGCGACAGGGGTTCCACGTGAGCCGAGTGGCCGTAAGGCTCAGGGTGGGCGTCCGTGAGAGCGGTCGAACCGGGTCAGGCGTCCATCGCGTGAGCCAACGCGTTTACCCCCTCCCCTGCAGCGACCTGCGCTGGAGTGAAAACGCCGCTCGCGGGGGAGAGGGAACTGCTGGGCGTCCTTTCCGTTGGCTTCCTTTGTGATCAATATCATGTCATCCGAGGCCAGCAAGCAGCTCCGCACACGGGCTTATGTCCCGTTTCCGTGGTGACCGTCGAATAGACCCCAGGGTGTACCGTTCCTGTCCGATCCAAGGGTCGGGTTGCGCACCCGCGAGCATGTGAATGAACGCTCAAAACACGCGGACCTGTGATCCATGACGACAAATTTGCAAGACGACAAGCCAGCGTTGCACGCCGATAGGCCAGGGCTCAGGCCCATTCCGCACCTCGGCAAACTGGCGGGCGGGCGGTGGCCGGTTAAGGGCATCGTCTCTGTTGCAGCAGTGGGTGTTCTGGCCGCGGCTATTTGGTTTTTCGCGGGCGGTTCCGATTC
>JBGCDN010000226.1:0-5168 GCA_045105495.1 Planctomycetaceae bacterium | reverse complement strand
GCCGACGATTCGTAGTTGGACCACATCGCCCGGTTTGGGGCTTGCGTCGCTGAAGGTTTCTTCATCCATTAGGGCGGTGACAAACGGTTTGCCGACGCCGATAGTTGCAAGCGGTTCTCCCATGCGGATGTATCGGCCTGTTCGCTTCAAGGCGTCGGCTTTTGAAACGATGCCTTGCCCCGGTGCCAGAATGACTAGCTGATCTTGCTGTGAGACGGCTTCTGAATAGTCCTCGCGAGCTTGTCGAATTTGTTGTTGGATGGTTGCGACAGTTCGCGGATCTGTAGCGAGTTGAGTCGTGAGCTGAAGTTCGAGATCTCGGACTGCGGTTCTTGCTGCAGTGACCTGTTGTTCTAAGTTCGTGTTTTGAAGAAGACACAAGACGGCTCCATCGGCAACGCTGGCTCCGTTCCGGACATTGGCTTCGGACAGAAAGCCTGGCACCGTCGCGTAAGCAACAGCTTCCTTCTGCGGCACCACAACTCCGGGAACTTGCATTCCACCGGGGACCGGTATGAGCAGCATTCCGCCGATACACATTGCAAAGGCAATTGCACTGGCCGCGTAAGCTCTGGTGCGTCGCTCGTTGATCTCTTCAGAAGTTCGCAGGTAAACAATGCCGGCTTTCGACAGCTTGAACACTGTGCTTCCGACATAGCCGATCAGAACCAGAGAACCAAGAAGCGGGACAAACATGCCCAGCACTGTGGCGATACTGATCGCGATCACAAGCCGGTAAACTGAACAGGCTAGCCCGAAGGCGATTAGCCAAAGTCGCTCAGTGCGATTCTCTGTACGACTTTCAATGCGAAGTCCAAACAGCACACGCTTTACCAGGCGGCTGAATTCGAACGCCGCATCTTCTCGCAGGAGCGGGCGTCCCAATAGATCGGTCAAAGCGTAGTACCCGTCGTATTTCATAAGCGGGTTGATGTTGAAGCCAATGGTGATCACCGTCGAAAGTACGACCACATATTGGGCGATCGAATTCAGCATGGACGGTTCGGTCATGTTCCAGATGAGAACCGCGAACATGGCAATCCATGATTCGAAGTAAATACCGCCCATCGCCACGATCAGCCGTTGCCGTCGTTTTGTGAGGTTCCAGGAATCAGACGCATCCATATACGCACAGGGAGATCCCATCAGAAAGAACGCGCCCATCTCGGGCACTTTCGCTCCGAACATTCGACATGCGTAGGCATGGCCAAACTCGTGGACGACCTTTAGACCGAGCAACAGGATCCACAGAACAGGCAGGTTCGAGGTCGCAAGAACGGTGCCCAGTGGATCGCTAAAACTCTCCCATCGACGAGCGACAATTCCGACACAAAATAGCAGAGCACAGCACCATGCTATGGCGGCTCCACGAGTGAATAGTGGACGAGCGAACGAAAGTGTTCGGTCCAGGAAAGGCATGGGTTCGAACAATGGGATGCGGAAGAATAGAAACGACTTTGCTGTTTGAACCTGCTGTTTCTTCGTCTTCTCAACAAACCGATCGTGTAGCTGATTCGCGTCTGAAACGGGAAGTCTCAGCAAATGCAGTTGGTTCAGGTGGACGACGAATCGGTAGTAGTCGTCTTCCTGAGACTGTTCGAGCAAGTTCTTTTGAACGAGTCGTTCAAACGTCTCGCTAAGGGTTCGCGAATCGCGCAAATGCGAAACGATGAGATAGTCTTCGGCGGACAATCGATGATTTTGAAATGTGACCGGATGATGCACGATGTAAGAAACGCCGTCACGGTTCACCTGGCGTGTGTACGTCAGATCCGCGCGGACCGTGACCATGACATTGGCTAGCCGTGACGCGAGGCTCTGTTCCTGCATGGCGGCGGTCATAGCTTCCACGCCTGCAAGCTAAGCCAATCTGTCGCGCCGTGGAGATAGACCCACCAAACCGGATGCGTGCCGGCATCGACTTTGGCCAGACCCTGCATGCCTGGACGGAGCCAGGTGGCAACGTTGTCGCCCGGGTTGGCTCGCGCGATGAACACGTTTTCGCCTTCGACGACCGTGCCTGACGCATCGATTCGGTTGACTTCACACGCCCACGATTCGCCCGGTCGGGCGATGGTGTTGAATTCACCTGTCATGCCTTCGCTGACGTACGTTGCATCCGCTTCTGCAACTCGTAGTTCGACGCTAAGTTTGTCTGCTGCTGCGAACTGCATGATCTCTGTTCCAATCGCAAGCATCTCGCCGCGTCGCTGCTGCACATCGCCGTCGAGAACAAAGCCGTCGAAGGGAGCAGTGATAATGGCCTGGCTCATTTGTCGATTCACAACTGCCAGTTGGGTACGTGCCGCATTCGCCTCATTGCGTGCTCGCCCGGCACTGCCGATGTCTCTGAGTGACAGGGCATCGACCAGGGCAATCTCCGCTACTCGGATGTCGGCTCGAAGTCGATCGTGTTCTGCCTGAAGTGTGTTGATCTCGAATTCGACAAGTGGTGCTCCAGCTTTCACAAAGTCGCCAGGCTTTACATGAGCCTTGACGATTCGGCTGTCGAACGGAGCAGCAATTTGAACCGGTTCACCTGCAACAATCTGGCACGGAACCTGAACTCTGTAGGTTGTCTGACCAAACAGCATCCAGCCGATGAGCACCGATACGCTAATCCAAACCACCGCGCGCGTTTTGGCTCGAAGTGATTTCCATTTCGACCGCAGCGTTGTGAGTGATTGTCTGGCATGGGATGGAAGCGACCGGTTGGCCTGATCGAGCAGCAACAAACCCGCAGCCAGCGGCGAGGTGAGCTTTGTTGCAGTGCTGAGTTCCTCTTCGGAAAACGTTGTGCCATCGGTTCGTCGTAAGGACACGACACCAATGACGTTGCCGTCGTGATGCAGTGGCAACGACGCGACTGAGCTGGAAGTTGACTCCTGCAGCCACTGTTGATGTAGCGGTAGGTCAACCAGGTTTGTTTGGCTTTGGTTGTTTGGGCTTACGATACAGGAGTCCGCGTCAGCCGCTTCTTCCATAGCCTGCTGCATAAGCTTGCTACCCGGACTGCGCGGGTGCAGCGAATCCATTCCGGACACGCTAAGGATTCGAACTTGTGAGTTGCGCAGCATTCCAATCGCAACTTCGTCGCACCCGAATTTGGCCTGAAGACCGTTGGTGATGGCGAAGGCGTAGTGATGCAGTGACCGATAGCTGCCCGCCTGAGAAACACCTTGTTGCATTGCTACGCCAGTCGATTCGGACTGACGCGTGGAATTGGTTCTGCTTTGGATAGTGGCTTCGCACACTTTGACGTACGCAAGCAGTTCGCGAGTTTTTGAATCGAATTCGTCAGTTGATTTTGTCTCGATGGCAATCGCCACGGCACCCTTCGGGGAATGCGAATCGTCGGCGCTCATGGGGACGGCTACGACTGACAGGCCGTCGGGTTCTTGCTTCGAGACAATCTGCTGGTTCTGCCGCGCCTTCAGGATGAGGGCGTCACAAAGTGGTTCCCAGGTGTCGTCTGTGCAGAAGTCTGAGGTGACTGTGGAGGAACCGCTTCGGCCATCGATTTCGATAAGAACGAACCGGGCATCGAATGTGGTGGCAATCCAGTCTGCTGCCAACTTCCACGCTCGACGGATCGACGAGGCGTCGCCGATGGCTAAGCACAGTGCGTCCAGGCTCTGAGGATCGGGGGCCGATGGATCGACAGCGTTGTCCGTTTCATCAACTCCGTGAGTGACGTGGACGTTGGGTGGGTTTTGTATTTTTGTGTTCATGGCGTTCGGTCAGGGTTCACTGACAACGAGAGTGAGACAGCAACCGGTCGTTAATCAACGAAGCTACTGAGATCGATTTCGTTGAAGAACGTCATGCCAATTTCAAAGGCGTCTTCCCGAATCATGTGGCAACGCACACATCGGGCCATCACGTTGCCGATTCCCGCTTCGTTCTTTGCGAACTGAAGCCAATACACATCGCCGGGAAGAACCGGAGTTGGGGCGAGCAGCTTGCAGCCGTTTGTTGAAATGTCCGAACTGGATCCGGAAATCGTGAACTCGCTGCGGCGACTCGAATCGCCACGTTGGATGGTCACGTTGATTTCGATAGTCAAACGCGACTTGCCACGCTTTTGCATCACGGCTGAGCGAGAACTGACTTCAAGCTGCTTCAACGCCTCAATGGCATCGGAAGACTCAAAGACGCTGCCGGAAAACATGCTTGTGTCGCTCATCGCTACACCTCAGACCATATGACTTACGGTCAAAGCGTAGCTCGTGTTCCCTTTCTGCAACGTGTCGGCATCAACGGCTTAAAGCCGAAAGGTCTATCGATTGTGCGGGTCGTGCGGAAAGAACCGATCAGCGAACTAGTCTGCTACCCAACGCACTTCACTTCCTCGCATGAAAAAAACCTCGTGGGGTTACCACGAGGTTCTTGCTTTGTCGCTAAAGAGGTTGGTTCTCTTACAGCTTTTTCTTCTTGAACAGTTCAGCCAGTTGAGGCTGCGCGGTGACTTCCAGACCGCTGAATGCGTAGTCTTCGATGAGGGTTTGTTCGTCGAGTTCTTCAGGAGTCAGGTCGTCTGTGTCGCACGCCCACGCGAAGTTTGGGAGGCGGATAGGAACCAGAGTTTCCTGATCCAAGTACGAGTAAGCGATTCGGTACTTCGAAGAGACCTCCGAACTTGGGTAGGTCACTTTGAACGAGTAAACCTTGCGTCCCTCGATTTCTTCGTCGTCGAACATCAGGCATTCAACGCCGGTGCGGCTTTCAATGTCCTCTTTGCGGTAAGCAATTACCGCGTCGATGAGAGGTAGAATGCCGGCTTGAGTGATTGGGTATCGAGACTCAGCCATCGCTCTTGAACCATCGGGTTCAATACGAAGCGGTGGAAGAAGACGTCCCTTCAATCCGCCGAGTCGAACAATCGCAAGGCCTTCGTTTCGTTCTGGAACGAAAAGCAACTGTCGTCCCCGGTCACCACCTTTGCGCCATTTCATGTAGACGCTGAAAGGTTTGTGGCGAACGTCCATCGACACGACCTGCGGGTCTTGCATTTCACCGTCGATGCGTTCGTGCTTGTGGAAGTTGACGCTGTAGCCAGAGAAACCAGCAACCTGCGATCGTGCTTTTTCAAGCATCAGCATGTTTGTTAGCAGAGCGACGCGACCGCGTGAGACCGGCTGGCGTCCCGACTTGTCTTCCAGCTGGTT
>JBGCDN010000225.1:0-8139 GCA_045105495.1 Planctomycetaceae bacterium | reverse complement strand
TCGCCGATGATTGGTTACCGAGGAGATATACACTGAAGTACTCGTCAACCATCGCGAATCCTGCGAGACTGGAAGCGAGACAAATCAGAACAAAACTCGCGGAGCTGAACCGGATGCATATGAGCCTGTCGGGACGTCTGCTTCTTGCTTTTCTGACCTTGTGCTTGTTGGCGGCCAAGGTTGTGGCCGCAGATGAGCGGCCCAATGTCATTCTGGTAATGGCTGACGACCAAGGCTGGGGTGACGTGGGCTACAACGGTCATCCGTTCGTAGAGACTCCGGAACTGGACGCGATGGCTGAGTCGGGCTTTGTCCTCGATCGGTTCTACTCCGCCGCACCGGTGTGTTCACCAACTCGCGCGAGCGTTATGACGGGGCGGAATCCGATTCGCACGAAAGTGACCAACCACGGTCGCTATATGCGTCCCCACGAACAAACCATTGCGGAATCACTGAAGGCTGCAGGTTATGTGACGGGCATCTTTGGCAAGGTGCATCTGGGTTCGGGCCAGCCGGATTCGCCATGCAACCCGAGCGGAATGGGATTTGACGAATGGGTCATCGGCTTGAACTTCTTCGACAACGATCCCTTCTTGAGTCGCAACGGAAAGATTGAACATCGCAAGGGGAAGGGTTCCGTTTTGGCGATGGATGACGCGTTGTCGTTCCTGCAAAAGCACAAGGACGGCGAACAGCCGGTGTTCATGGTTGTCTGGTTCCCATCGCCACACGATCCTCATCAGGAAGTCCCGGATGGACCAGTGCTCTATGAGGGCAAGAAGAGCGCGGGCTACTACCGAGAGATCACATTACTCGACCAACAAGTCGGGCGACTGCGCCGTGGACTGCGGGACATGGAAATCGCTGATAACACCATCCTGTGGTACTGCAGTGACAACGGCGGCCTGGTTGGAGCAACATCCGGTGGGCGAAAACGAAAAGGCAGCATCTACGAAGGCGGGCTACGCATTCCGGGAATCATTGAATGGCCAGCGCAGAAGCTGAAGGGTCGGACCTCGGTGCCCACATGGACCTGTGACATCTACCCCACCGTCCTTGCTATGGCCGATGTTCAAATCGAATCACCACATCCGCTTGACGGGATCGACATCACAAGCATCGTCAGGGGCAAGACCGAGAATCGCGGCAAGCCGATGGGATTCTGGCACAACTTTCAACAAGGCCAATCAACATGGAGTGACCGCATTCAAAAGGCCATCATGGAAAAGCAGCAAACTGGCGAGCCTGTGCCGCACAACGCCTCTCGCATGCTCAAAGATGTCAACGACTTTCCACAGTTCGCTGCCGACAAGTCTACAGGCCACGCTGCATGGACGGACTGGCCGTGGAAACTTCACCGCATCACTTCCCGAGCAAAGGATTCGAAGAAGGGAACCCAGAACATCGCTGATCAAGAGCCTGTCGAAACATACGAGCTCTACAATCTCGCTGAAGATCCGATGGAAGCCACCGACTTGGCCAGCCACCCTGACCAGATTGCGAGGGTGGAGTGGATGCAGCAAGAACTAAAGGACTGGATGCGTGGAGTAGTGCGGAGCCTGAATGGCGAAGACTACAAACCCACGATTAACACGCCGGATCGATAGTCCAGCCCGTGGATCCGCAACGTGGGTTCGATTCAAGAAAATCCCCTCCTCGGCTTCACCAAGGAGGGGTTGAGATTTACTGCTTGCAGCGCAACTGACAGTTGCCCTAGACGTCTTTCCAGGCAGCTTCACTCGCGCTGTTGAGAACCGATTCGCATACCTTTTGCGTTTCCAAAGCGTCGCGGAAAGTCGGTGGACACGGGGTTCCGTCTGAGACAGCTTGCAGGAAGTCAGCAACTTGATGCACGAACGTGTGTTCGTAGCCAATCTGCAAACCAGGTACCCACCACTTATCCATGTACGGCATGTCGGTGTCGGTAACATGCACCGAACGCCAACCCCGGACAAGGCTGTCATCGCCGTGGTCGAAGTAGTCCAGACGGTGCAGATCGTGAAGGTCCCACTTAATCGACGCTTTCTCACCGTTGATCTCAAACGTGTAAAGAGCTTTGTGACCGCGGGCGTAGCGAGTTGATTCGAAGAGGCCCATGGAACCGTTTTCGAATCGACAAAGGAAAGCACAAGCATCGTCGATGCCAACCTTCTCGACTTTGCCAGTCAGGTTGTGCATCCGTTCTTTGACGAACGTCTCTGTCATCGCGTTGACGTTCTTAATACTGCCGTTCAGCCACAGTGCGGTGTCGATGCAGTGAGCCAGCAGGTCACCGGTTACACCTGAACCTGCAGCATCAACATCCAATCGCCACAAAGCGGCTCCACCCTGCGGCAGGTCTTCAGCAATCGTCCAGTCCTGCAGGAAGTTCGCTCGGTAATGGAAGATTCGACCGAGGCGACCTTCGTCAATCAGCTGCTTGGCGAGCGTGACGGCGGGAACACGTCGGTAGTTGTACCAGACGGTATTCAGGACACCGGCTTTCTCAATCACGTCGCACATCTTTTCGCCTTCGGCGACGTTCATGGCGAGCGGTTTTTCGCAGAGAACCATCTTGCCAGCTTCGGCTGCGGCAATGGCGATCTCAGCATGCGTGTTGTTTGGAGTGCAGATGTCGATCGCATCAATATCGTCGCGAGCGATCAGCTTCTTCCAATCGGTCTCATACGATTCGTACTGCCACTTCTCTGCAAACGCCTTGGCGTTCTCTTCGCTTCGCCCACAAACAGCTTTCAAAACCGGCCGAACACCAGGCTCGAAGAAGTCATTGACTCGCTTGTAACCGTTGGAGTGCGTGCGGCCCATGAAGCCGTATCCGACAACACCAATGTTCAGTTCTTTCATGTTTCTATCCTGTCTGCGTGAGCGATCTCTTTCGAAGAGCCTCGATTCTTGCCGGGAACCGTCCGCAAATCCAGCGAACCGAAGTCTTAACTCGGAACCAAACCCAAACAGACTGGCCGCCGGTTTAGATCACACCATTTTTCGCGCGAGCTCGGTTTTGACCGTCATCTTCGGCTTCTTCCGACGTCTCAAGCCGAAGGAGCAGCCATCTTGTGTTTGAGTAGTCGCCGCCGACTTCGTTGCGGGCCACTTGGCGTTCAAGCCAGCTTCTCCACTTTGGATTCTCGGGTTCTATGCGCGCCAGCAGATACGCAAGCACAGCTCGAAAATCAGGGTCCAGTAACTCGTGTTCTTCCAGCAACCGCTTGAACTCCGGACCGAGCTGTTTTGCTCGGTCACCGAGTTCGAGAACAAGATCGATGAGTGCCTCTTCGGAACTGCTGCCGTTGTACCATGAAGTTCCGGTCGTTCGTTCTCGGATTGCTCTGCGAAGCAATGTTAAACCGATCGGCTTTGGTTCGATGAGAGCCAAAGCGCGAGCGAGGTGGAGATCGGTTATGTAGTCTCCCCAAGAGTAAAGGGAGAGTTTGTCTTCAATGGTTTGCGTCAGTTTTGCCGCTCTCATGATCGTCGGAACCGCCTGACGTGCCGCCGGACCAATGGCGGCAAGTGCTCTGGCAGCCTGCTCATGATTTCGCTGCGGATCGTTCAATACCTCAATGAGTTGCGGAACCAACGTTGCATCAGAGCCGAGCTCAGCAATTGCTTCAATCACGACATCAGCGACAACAGTTGGCCGGACTCCCGGCGGTTGAACAACGCTGACGTCATCAATCAACCGGGCAAGATGAGGGATAGCGACGTTACTCCCGACTGAGCCCAGGAGTTCGGCGGTCTTGATTCTTACTTCTGGATCATCGTCAAGCAGTTTCCCAACGATTAACTCAGTCGGATCAACGCCTGCGGACTGAAGCGCGTAATACTCCCAGTCATATCCGTTGAGATTGTGCCTGGTGATTGCTGTCTTGAGGGCAGGTGCCAGTGCTTCCGCGTGACTGCCAAGGTTGTAGATAAGCCAAAATACCTCGGACACGCTAAGTGTGTTTTCCGACTCGGAGAGTCTTCGAACAAGATCAGACACCTTCTTCACGAGCGGCTGCATTGCATTGCTTCTCAGCGATTTCTGCTCATGCAATTTGCAAAGCCCACGACATGCTCTGACTTGCACACGTAGTCGCGGATCGTCGAGCAGCTTGAGAAAGAAATCTGCTGCCTCGTCCGGGCGAGTCTTGCCAACAGATACGACCAAGGATTGAGCGGCGTTTCGAATGGCCTCATTTTCTGAAATAACCGAAGGACTGAGCTTTGCAATCGGAAAGTCCTGTACGTTTCCAAGTGCAGCAAATATGGCACGAATCCGGCCCCAGTCTTCTTTCACGCCAGGCTTCGACAATGCTTCAAGGATAATCGGACCGACACCCGAAATCGGTTCGGTATGGCTGGCAATCAGGTCGAGCTCAACTACGCTCAATCCGTTCTCTCCTACACTAGCCCAGCGGCGGATGTCGTCGGCATCGATTAACTGTGCCAGAGCATCAACAGCGATTGGCCGAGGCAAAAATTCTCGCAGCAGCCCCTTGGCAACGACCGCACGAGAACCAGCCGCTGCGAGTGCTTCAATAACTTCGGTATCGATGTCAGCTTCACTGGATTGGTGGGTGTTGGTGATCACATCGACGCATTGACGGTCCTTTGCATCCAACACCGCGACGCTGTGTGCTGTCTGAATGCGTACCAGCGGATCTGGGTCGGCGAAGTGGAGTCGGAGCTGCGGCAGCAAGACCGGTAGCTTCAACTTTCTCGCGGCGATCGCAGCAGCGACTCGAACATCCGGCGATTCATGAGAGAAGCATTCACGAAGCTCTTCGACTGCGACTTCTGCACCAACTGCTATTGGCAGCAACTGACAGGCTGCAATGCGACTATCAGCAAATGGAGATTGCAGGACGCCTCGCAGTTGAGGCATACAAGCCGCGGGTATCTCCTTAAACTCCGCAAGAGCGAACAATGCGTTCTCGCGACGCTGTGGATCATCGCCGTCAAACCACGAGAGCAATTCCGGAGCAAGAATCGCCTGAGTCTTTGGGCCGAGCGACCTAAAGAGCCGGAGAGTGAAGTTCTCCTCATCCGCAGCGAGTACCATCAGCGGTTCTGATATTGAACCAACCCTGTGCACCAACAACGCGTGTGCGAAATTCGAACGGACATCACTATCTGCATCGTCAAGCAACGCATGTACGGCTTTCGAATGATCCCCGTATCGCAGAAGAAATGCACCGACGCTACTTCGCACATACTGATCAGGATCCGAAAGCATAGTGTGAAAGGTCGCAGGTGGTACGCCTTGTAAGACCAAAGCTCGGGCAGCAAGACTACGCACAGTCGCTTCGTCATCATTGAGAAACTTTCGAAGACGGTGGTCTGTCACTCCATTCTCGGCCAACGACAGAATTACTGCCTCCCGCACGGTCTCTGCCGGATCGGCCGCCAAGGAAAGAATCAACTCAATCGGCGCGCCGAGTTTGGTAAGTTCGTCGATCGCGGTGACCCGGACGTACTCATCAGCATCACGCAGCAGTGGCTCGATCAGGGCCTGCTTTCCACCATTGGCCAGTATGGCGGCAATGGCGCTCTTCCTGACTTTTACGTGTTCATGATTAAGGTACGGTTTCAATGCAGGTAGGAGGTTGGGCCGATTTCCAGGACGATAAGTAAACGAATCCAAAATTTCTTCAATTTCGTAAGCGTCCTCCTCATCTGGCAGCATGCCAGCCAGTTCTTCGGCACCTGGCTTGTCCGTTCTCGGACGCTGGGCAAGTAAGTCACCACCCCTTAGAACAACCACGAGGATCGTAAATCGTGTGACAAGGGCCAGAGCTAATTGACTGGAACTACCCATCCTGAGGAATCCAGTTCGCTTTGCGTTTCTCCAGGAACGCCTGCAAACCTTCACGTGCATCGGATGTTCTTCTTGCGAGAGCTGAGAGTTCGACGGATTCGTCAAGCTGCTGCATTACGTTCGGACCCGCACAGTTGATGACGTGTTGCTTCGTCTGCGCGAGCGCGGCACGAGAACCGTTGAGGATAGAGCAGACCAACTTCGCTTCAGCGGCTTCCAATTCATCCGGGTCAACTGGTTCCAAACACAGGCCAACCTGAGCCGCACGCTTTGCCGACATTCGACCGCCGCCGAGCAGAAGTTCGTTTGCGGCACTGGTGGCGATGCGATGTAACAGTAGCGGCGTAACCATCGCAGCCGTAATTCCGCGCTGTGGTTCTGGGAGCGCGAAGAACGCGTTGGTTGAAGCGAGAACCATATCGCACGATGTAATCAGACCCATGCCACCGGCAACGGCCGCTCCCTGAACAACGGCGACGGTTGGAATCGGAAGTTGAAACATGGCTTTGAACGTATCACGAAGAATCTGCGAATCCTGCAGCCATAGTTCTTCACTGTTGTCAGCCTGCGCCCGTTGCTGCATCTGACCAAGGTCCATGCCTGCGCAGAACACGGTTCCTGCTGCAGCAACGACCAGAACACGAACGCTCTCATCAGCAGCCACATCTTCAACTGCTGCAGTAATCTCGCGAATAAAATCGTCGGTCAACGCGTTTCGTTTGTCTGGTCGGTTCAGGAGAAGCCGGGCAACACCGTTGGTCTTGGTGAGTTCTACAAACATGAGCTTTTCCTCGCGGCAACGTTCGGCTGGAATCGATGGTTTGGTCGCAAAGACCATACGTAGCGTAACCAAAAACGGCCAAACTTTCGGCTCTCCCTTGATGGTCTCTTTCCTCCGACACCGCTTGTAACGATCACACCGTGTGGGTTCTGGTTTTGCCGATTGGCAGACTGCACGCGTCAGGAATTCACCCAGCCGCATTTCTGACGAGTGCTATCCTTCTGTGAACTAATAAACCAAAGCAGAAGCATGACGGAACTCGGTGAAACAACCCCCACCGCGCCTTACGGCGCTTTCATCGCAATCCTTGCGGTGTTGGTTTGCGTTGGGTTCTTCGCTGCTCATCCTTTGCCGGGTGTCACGAACGATGTCACCCAGATTGTCGACGTCGCACAGAATATTGCCGCCGGCAATGGCATCTCGACGGATTCGCTTTACTACACAGAGCATTTCGCAACCGGTCGCATGCCGGCTCCACAAACAGTCTTCCCGCCGGGCCAATCATTTCTGATCTCGCTGGCTATCCGTTCTGGGTTCGACCCAATTGCTGCCAGTCGCTTGATTGCAGCCATCGGGTTTCTTGTCATCCCAAATGTTTTGTTTGTTGTCTGCCTTCGAGCGGGCGTGAACACTCAGGTTGCTGTCGCGACTTCAATTCTCTGGCTTTGCATGATCCTTGCCTGGGCGAACACGCTGTCGGGCAAATCGGACATCCCATTCATGGGACTCACGATGCTAAGCACCTTGTTCCTTGTTCGAACCACGAGCCCCATCCGAAATGCTTTTCTCGCAGGGATCTTCGCTGCATTTGCGTTGTCGTTCCGGTACGCAGGCTTGTTCTTCATGACGGCTGTCGGCATCACACTCGTTATTGAGTGGATCCGAACGAGAACCCGCCATGCGTTCGTTCATCTTTGTGCATTTTCGATCCCGAGTGGCAGCACAGCCATGCTGATATTTTGGCGCAACTTTAACATCGTGGGCGACATCAAAGGCGGCAACAACTACGCCGTCAACAAAGCGGTCACAGATATCGTTCGCAACTTCTATCGAGCGATCTCGTCGATGATGGGTCTCGACTACGCTCGGCTGCCATCAGGTTCGATTGGTGAATGGTTGTTGCTGATTGCATTGTTCCTCGGTGTGATTCTTCTGATGAAATCTTCGCGGCCTGTTCGAACCGCGATTTCCAGAGCTGGCAGCAATAGGGCCGTATTTCTCTCTCTCGTTTATCCCCTATTTACGATCTTCATGTTGCTGATTCTGGAAATGCAATCGCAGCCTGGTTCTCGCGATCGAATGTTTATGGCGATGATGCCGTTCGCGTTTTGTTTCGTGGCGAAACTACTGCAGGGTGATGGCACAACATCTCGTTTGAAGATTGCGTTTGCAGTGGTTGGCATCCTGAGTTTCCTGCTGGGCCAGGCAAACGTTGCTGAAGAACGATTCAACACGCCAAGGCATGATCACCATTGGTATCGCATGAACCAATTGCTCAACACAGAGATGGAAGACGGCCCGACCGTCAAAGAGTTCCTGCAGGAACAAATCACTA
>JBGCDN010000224.1:0-6833 GCA_045105495.1 Planctomycetaceae bacterium | reverse complement strand
TTCTCCGTCGACTCAACTTGCGAATCCAGGAACTCAAGAAGGTTTGCCAGCTAAGTGACTCACAGGTGCGTCGGTTGGAGTTGGCTGCCAAGGGGGCCGTCAAAGCTTCGCTTAGAGATTTCGAAGATAAGGCCAAAAAGTTCCACGCCCAGATGATGGGCGATGTCGTTCTGGTTGAGGAGGGCATGGGACAAATGGCTCTAGAAGTAGTCGAGCAGGCCCCCGGTGCCGAGCCATCGGAAGCTCAAGAGGCTTCTCCCGAGAGTCAGCAGCCAGCGAAGACTCCAAAAGTGGATAAAGAGATCACTGCGTTCCACGCGGAGCTGAAGAATATGTTCGGGCCGATGTCGATGTTCTCGGGCAACTTCTTAGACATAGAGCAACACAAACTCTGGCAGACGCAGCTCATCAAAACACTCAGCGACAAACAAAAAGTAAACCTCACGAAGCACGACGAGGCTCGTCGCAGTTTCCGGCGGCAAGCGATCGTCCTCAGTATGATCGCCGAATATGACGAACGCATGCTGCTAACGGCGGACCAACGTCAGCAACTCACCGCCTTGTTCGATTCAGAACTGGGAAAGTTCCTTGAGCACATCGACAAGGATCAGCGAACCTATCTGCTTCAGTCTTTACCCTTCATGACATCGACTAAGTCAGCCATGAGTCGACTGCGAATTGGGGCGAAGAAGTTTCTGTCCAAAGAGCAAATGGCTGAGATGAGGCGTTCCCCGAATGATCAGTGGGAAGGGTTCGGCATGTTGCTCAACGGCGGCTTCGAAGCTGAATTCCTCGCGATGCCGGTCGAAGTTCCGGAAGATGCAGGTTTTCTTGGTCTTCGCATGTCGGACGATGCGGATGGCGTCGTGATCGAATCGGTTGAAGACGATGGACCAGCGGCCAACGCTGACTTGCAGGTTGGTGACGTCATCCGAAAGTTCGATGGTGAGGTCGTCGATAACCTCACCGAATTGCTCGAGGCTCTCTCGGAAACCAAGCCTGATCAGAAGATAAAGTTGACCCTCATACGCGATGGCAAGCGACTGAATGTTGACGTCACTCTGGGTAGCCGGAAGTGAGGAACCAAATGCGACTATTATTCAAGATGTGTGTCTGCCTAACGGTGCTGTCGAGCTTCTTTTCGCAAGCGGCAAACGCTCAGGATCCGACACTTCGGTTCGGTGTCAAAGTTCCGGTCGATGTGCAAAATATCTACGACCGCGGACTTAAGTTCCTCGCCGACTCGCAAGGCGACAACGGGGCTTGGCACAAAGGCGTCGGTGGCGGTCATAGTGCAAGTGGTTCGGGCGTAACCGGAATGGCCGTCATGGTCTTTCTCGCAAGTGGCGAAGACCCAAACTTCGGCCCCTACTCAAAGAACATCCGCCGCGCACTGCAGCACATGATTTCGAGTCAGGATGCGAGAACCGGATACGTTGGCGGAAGCATGTATCACCATGGTTTCGCCATGCTGGGACTCTCCGAAGCCTACGGAATTATCGACGACGATCTCCTATGGAGCGGATCCAAAGCAGCCAAGAAGAGATCCATCGGCGAAGCTCTGGAACTTGCCGTTCGTTGCGCAGTAACGTCGCAAAAACGAAACCAATGGGGCGGCTGGCGATACGGACCAACAGACACCAGCGCTGATACGTCTGTTGCGGGAGCTGTTTTGATGGGTCTATTGGCAGCTCGAAATGCTGGTATCGAAGTACCTGACAAGTGCACTGATAAAGCTCTGGACTACTTCAAGAAGATGACGTCGAAGCACGGTACTGTTGGGTACTCAGGTGGCGCCGGCGGATTTGGGGGTTCTAAGAATCTCCAGGCGATTGCGTGCCTTGTTTACAGTATTGGCAAACGCAAAGACTGGACTCAGTTCAAAGCCGTTTTGAAATCGGTTCAGGGAAACATCGAGCACACCGAAGGCTCGTACCCCTTCTACTACCGCTACTACATGGCACAGGCATTATTCCAGGCCGACTTCGAAGGCTGGAAACGTTGGAACCGCGAGACCATTCAGTACCTCAAAGATATGCAGGCTGAAAACGGAAGCTTCCGCAGTAGTCACGGCGAAACCTACGGCACCGCCATGTCACTACTCGCGCTCGCACTGAACTATCGGTTCTTGCCAATCTACGAACGATAAAACGTAGTCTCTTCACCTTCGCTACTCGCTTTCAAACCACTGGATGATTCAATGATCCGGGTCTCGCTTATCTGCTTTCTTGTCGCCGCCTTCGCATCAGTAACGTGCTACGGGGACGACCGAAACGGCACATTGTATTGGGCGAATGGCGACGTCCTTCCAGGGCGATTGATGCAGACGGAAGGCGATCAGCTTCGGTGGAAGTCACCGCTCTTTCAGGAACCACTCTTGGTCAAGACTTCGGTTCTGGCCGACGTTCGCTTTGATCAGGACAACGAAATACTGATCACTGACGAGGCGTTCCGACTGACAACACGTTCTGGCAATGTGTTGCATGGTTCGCTTACCGAAATCTCTGAGAACCTCGTCCGTTTTGAATGTAAGCGGCACGGCACTGTGATGGTCGACCGAAGTCAGATCCGCAGTCTCCGTCGGCTGGATAATCCATCGCTCATTTACCTTGGCCCTGCCGGCCTGAACGGATGGAAGACGCTTAGCAGCAAGCGGAAGCTGACCGAATGGAAGGTTACCGATGAAGGTTATCTGACTACCGTGAGCGATAAGGCACAGCTCTTTCGGAAGCTGGACATCCCGGGTCGAGCGGAAATCGAGCTCGTACTTGGATCCACCGGGCAGATGCAATTCCATTTAGGTCTCAACAGTAAAGTAGAAGACGACGTTCACCTTGAAACCTGGGACGACACACTAGTCGCTCTGTTTGAAGAAGAGTTCGTTGAGATTCAACAGATTCCTCAGGGCACAAAACAGCTTACGCTCAGGATCTACTGGGATGAATCTACCCAGCAGCTCGCTGTCTATTCTGAAGCCGGTGCAGAACTGGGCACGATCAAAGGTGGAAAGAAGAAAGGTTCCGGCGACAGCGGAATCTACCTTGAGAACCATGGGCCCGGACTGACTGTGCGATCGCTGCGAGTCAGCCACTGGGATGGGTCGAAACCAAAGGCAGTTGAGAAAGGCCAAAACCGCATCCACCTAACCGATGGCAGCATCGTCTACGGCAGAATCACCGCGCTCGAGTCAGATACGATTCGTTTGGTGAAAGGTGACGACGAGGAAGCCAACATTCCAATCGACAAGATCGACAGCATTTACCTGGCCGAAGACATCAAAAGTATTCGAGACGGAACAACTAACGTCTTCTGGTTAGATGGGACACGCATCACGGGCGAACTGACGGAGATCCGCGAAGGTCGTATCGGGCTGAAAACGAACTACAGCCCCGAGCCAATCATCTCAACCCTGGACAAGTCGAATCGGCTGCAATTCACACCTGCGAAGGCGGCCGAGCTTAAGGGAGAAGCGGCTCCCGATCGACTCTATTGTTCAGGCGGCACACTGCACGGCACACTTGTTGGCAACGGAGACGACACCGGCAACGCCGCGCTTAGGTGGAAGCCGTTTGGGGGTGTCAATTCAAGTCCGCTGGCGGCGGACTGTGATGCTCGCTTTGTTCGCGGCAAGCGAACGACAGAAATCACGTACGACAAAACCAAGTTCGGAGACCTCCTTTATCTTGTGAGCGGCGACATTGTGCCTTGTCACATCGACTCGATCGATTCTGACTCGCTACACATCACAACGGCATTCGCCAACGCGAAGAAGATTCCACACGACAACGTCAAAGCCATCGAGCTTGCCAGCACCGGCACCCTCGAAGCGTCTGACTTCGGCGATCCGGACTGGCGTATCTCCGGCTCGACCAAGAACATCAAGAAGCAGGACGACAAGGTTGTCTTCACGGGCACTGGTCGCATCACCAACAAGAATGCATTCTCTGGTGGTGCTGCTGTCTTCAACGTCAAGTGGGATCCTCAAAGCTATGTTGCTCTCAACCTAAGGGTCTTCGGGACAGGCAGTGGTGCAACTGGCGGAACCAACATCGTCATCTACATGCGGCAAAACACTGTTTGGGCAACCCAGTCGAACCAGTTTCGAGGTCGAACCCGGTCCATTCCGGTTTCCGACACTGACGCAAAGATGAAGTTGGAATTCAAAGACCAAAGACTGATTGTCAGCGTTGACGGAAAAGAGCTTCACAAGACCGGCAAGCTGAAGCCCAAGGGTAGTGGCATGACCTTCCAGGTCACTCAGAACCAACTGTTCCGACGCAACATTGGTGGGAACAACAAATCAACGTTTACTGTCTCGCAGTTTGAATCCAGACGTGGCACCGCTGTTCGGCAGTTCGTAGACAGCGAAGCGAAAGAACGAGCCTTAACGACTCCACGCTTCCGTCGAGACAAACCACCAACCCACGTCGTCATCGCGCCCAACGGTGACCTGCTGCGTGGGAAACTCCAGATGGTCACACCAAAGCAAGTTCGGTTCAGTTCACGCCTGGAAGACTTCCGATTCGATCGCGAAAGAATCTCAGCCATTATCTGGCTGCACCCCGAAGGCGAGAAAGAACAGCCCAAGCCAGACGCCGCCGCTCCGATCGTTCGAACGGTTCTCGATGGCGGTCTCGGATTGGTTCTCATCCCGGAACGCATGACAGACGACCAACTCATTGGTCGCTCTCCCGTACTCGGAGAATGCGCAGTACCGGTGAGTGCGATTCGTGAACTGTTTGCCGGCAAGTACGAAAAGAAGGGCGAGAAGTTTGCGTACGCCGACTGGAGCCTGACTCCCGGTATGGAACCGCGTTGGGATATGGAAGACGCTGGTGGTGGCGATCCGGCCATGAAGCTGGTTGGCACAAAAGCGACCAACTTCAAACTGGCCAGCGTTAAGGGCGATGCCTTCGAGCTGAAGAATCAACAAGGCAAGATTATCGTGCTCGATTTCTGGGCAACATGGTGTGGCCCCTGTGTTCGAGCAATGCCGGAATACCTTGCTGCGATCAAAGAACTTCCGCAGGACAAAGTCCAGTTCGTGGCTGTCAACCAAGGGCAAACGCTGAAGGAAGTCACTGACTTCCTGGAACTCCGTGAATGGGACATCCCCAAAGTCATCATGGACGAAGACATGCAAGTCGCTCAGATGTTCAAGGTCAGTGGGATTCCACATACGGTTGTCATTGGCCAGGACGGAACTGTCGAATGGGTTCACACTGGGTTCAGCCCTGGAGGCGGCGAGACGCTCAAGGCGAACATCGAACAGATGATCGCTGGAACCTGGGAACGAGAAAAACCAGCTGGTCAGACCATCAACGGAACGGATTCGAAATTGGTCGGGTCTGACGCCAAAGATTTCGAAATGAAATTGCTCGACGGTCGTGACTTCAAGTTAAGCGACGCCAAGGGCGATGTGATCATTCTTGATTTCTGGGCCACTTGGTGCGGCCCCTGTGTTCGAGCACTACCCGACTACCTGGAAGTGATGAAGGAACTTGATTCCAAAGGAGTTCGCTTCATCGCTGTGAACCAGGAAGAGAGCAAAGACCGCATCAAGAAGTTCCTTGAGAGTAGGGAGCTGAAGATGACCGTTGGCTTGGATCCGAACAGCAAGATTGGCGACCTATTCAACGTTGAGAGCATTCCGCAAACAGTCGTGATTGGCCCGGACGGCAAGATCGAGTGGTTGCACGTTGGCTACAAAACCGGCGTTGCTGATGCATTGAAGGAAACGGTTAAGCGACTACTACCACAAAAGGCCGAGTAAGTAACCACGCCTTTGGTTCTCGCCAGATGTCTGTAGATTGCTGCACCACCAGGTTCTGGCGAAGAACCTTTTCTGGCCGCTATCTGGGCGAGGCCCGTCAAACTCTGAACTGGGGCTTGTGGTGTTGCTCTTCTGCAACACCGCTTTTGAATCCGTCCGGCTGAACGCTTCCGTCGCAAAACTATCCATGGTGGTCCACATACAGCCGGCATGGAAAGCTGCAGAGTGGATAATTTTTCACATTCACACGCGGCATGCGGGAATGCGAGCGATCGTTTGTTCAGAAGGCTTCATAGAAACCGGACAACATCTGATCAAAGCCAACCCAAATCGTTGCTTCGTGTGATTGATGCCCTATAAATCGGCCTCTATCGCGAACTCGGGGGAGTACGCATCAGTGTTTTGAACGGACTGGGCTTTCGTTCTGCATTGATGATAGTGTTGGAATAGCTTGATGCTTTTGAACGGCTGGCTGCGTGACCTTTCTTCCCGTGTTGAACTAGTAAGACAAGCTCGCTTGAAGCGTCGGCAACGTCGATGCTCGCATGCTGAAGTGCTTGAAGATCGAACGCTTTTGACGTTTGTGGTTGAGAGCACCAACCCGTCTGTCACTGACAGCATTCTTCCAACTGGTACCGACGACTTGGTAATTCAGTTGTCAGACGATGCCGACGCTACCAGCGGAACAACGCCATTCGAACTTCGTTCTGTTGGACCGGACGGTCTGCTTGGAAACATCGATGACGAAGTGATCCCGATTACGTCAGCAACGTACTCAGGTGCTGATGTCACGCTTCAGTTTGCGGAACTTCCCGAGAGTGTCTACCGGCTCACTATCTTCGACTCGTTGTTAGACGATTCAGGCGAGGCATTGGACGGTAACAGCGATGGATCGGCTGGTGGTGATTACCAATCAGATTTCGTGGTAACAGAGGGCTCATCTGCTAACCAAGTCGATCTCGTATCTCGCATCCCGGAAGAATTTGCTTCCGACACCGGAAACGACGCCTCTTTTAACCCGAGCATCAGTGGTGACGGAAGATTTGTTGCCTTCAGGAGT
>JBGCDN010000223.1:0-3901 GCA_045105495.1 Planctomycetaceae bacterium | reverse complement strand
GAGCTTTGGCACGAACGGCTGCTTGGGCAGTTGCGGGATGTGAAGGTCACACTGCTGATTGGCCAGTACTCTCATCGCTACGTGTTGCAGAATCGGCTCGAACCGAACCTGACCAAGACGGTAAAGAACTGGAAGAACTACACGCCGAATCGCTTACCGCTTCCCCACCCAAGCCCCAGAAACAACCGCTGGCTCAAACAAAACCCTTGGTTCGCCCAGGACGTCATCCCGTACCTAAAGCGTCGAGTAAAACGTCTACTGAGTGACCAGCGTTAGAACCAAACTGACCCGACTGGGTTTGAGGGTCTTAGATTCTGGCCTTAAGTCCTTGGATTGAATCCGAAGCCATTCGATTCAATTTGCCAGCATGCCGTCGGGGCAAACGCTGCGAACGCTAAACCGCAAGCGGTTGGGCCACTCTTGGTCTACCAGATGGCAAAGAAAAAAACGCTCTCCCTAAATGCCTGCAGAGCAAGCGCTTAAGAAGAGCGTCATTTGGATGCGGAGAGAACGGGATTCGAACCCGTGGTCCAATTTGACTCGGACACATCATTAGCAATGATGCGCATTCGGCCACTCTGCCATCTCTCCGGGAGGGGCTGGGCTGTCCCACGCCGTAACGCGGTGGCTCAGTCATCTCCAGACAGCACTATAATTCGGCCAACCGCGAAAGCAAGCTAAACGCTTCTCCGGTTTCCGACACAACTTCCTTCAATATGTTCGCAGTCGGTCGGGCTGGAGTCGATTTCGAATCCCTGCTACGACACGCACGGTGGCTGGTCGCCGTATTTGTTGACTTGGCCCGCTTGATGAACCATACAGACCGGATCAGGTAGTTGTGCGATGGAACAGGAAAACGCTGAAGAACGAAACGTCATCCGGACGCTCACTAAGCCGCAGCGACGCGTGCTGGGCGTACTAGTCGAAAAAGCGTTCACAACCAAAGAATCGTACCCACTAACCCTCAAAGCAACGACCACCGGCTGCAATCAGAAGAGCAACCGATCGCCAATCACCAACTACAGCGAAGATGCCGTCCTCGACACACTGGAGGAGCTTCGCGAAATGGGACTGGTTGGGGAAGTTCACACCGATGGCGGGCGAGCTCCTCGATATCGACATTACATGCGAAAGCGTTTCGATTTCTCGGAACCCCAACTGGCGACAGTGACAGAACTGCTGCTTCGCGGCCGCCAGCAAATGGGCGAGCTTCGAGCCAGAGCCAGCCGGATGGTCCAGATTTCCGGGCTGTCGCAGCTTCGAGAAGAACTCCACGGCCTGCTGTCAGAAGGATTCGCACAAGCCAGCGGTTCGCTGGAACGTCGTGGTATCGAAGTCGATCACGGGTTCTACGCAGACTCAGAAGGCAAGACGCTTGGCCTGGCTGAACCGGCAGAATCTGCCGCACCAGCGCCGACTCCGGCGAGTAGCCCTGCACCCGCTCCTCCGGCGACGTCGGATTCATCGGATGTCGCAGAACTGAAAGCCCAGGTCGAAATGCTGCTTGAAGAACACGAACGGCTATCCAACCGGGTCACCGAACTGGCAAACGATCTTGATCGCGTCAAACAGCAAGCCGGGTTCTAACCCGCTGAGCATCGGAGCAGGCAACCCCGACTCGTCTGTGCCGTACCGGTTGTAGGGGTTGTGACGGACGAAGCACCTAGCATGCAAGACCGCTAAAGTCGGGTCGATACCTTTTGCATGCTTGATGCAGAAGCCGACATCTTATCGCTGGACCTCGATTGCTTTCGACTGCTTCAGAATTACCGACAGTCCGGACTGGCAGAAAAAGCCGAGCGGGCAAAGGAAGAAGCAGCAAAACAGAAGGCCGCAGCCCAAGCTGTGCCCGAACCGGAAGAAGTATCGCCCGCTGAAGAAGCCGAACAGCCGGAGTCGGACGAAGAAGTTCCGAAGCCACAAGCCTTCAACGTGGAAAAAGGCGAGCCTTGGCTTGATCGCGTTTGCGAACTGGACGGCGTTGAGGATGAAGACCTCTGCAAAATTCACGGCAAGCTCATCGCTGCGGGCTTCCTGAATTTCCAAATCCGGAACCGCATCACCGGTATCGAATACCGCGTGGCAAACGCTGGCAAGCAGTATCTCACCAAGACGTTGGAACAAGCCAGCGAACTCGCGGCTGATTCGGAAAGCCGCGACACAGATGGTTCCGATGCCGAACCTGACGACGCGAGTGCAATCGAGGAAGCCGCCTAATCAGGCTGGCGTCAGGTCGCTCAGTGTCAGGTCGTCACGGATCCCTTTGAAACTTGGGAATCGCAGGTTGCCTTCCGCAGATCGCTTGTGGAACTCAACTTCGACAATCAGTTCAGGTTCCACCCATTTCGCATCACGAGCGGGCACATCTTTCGGAACCTCCGGCAGCGAACACTTCTGAACTCGGTTCGCCTCCAGCCGAGCTCGGAGTCGAACCAGCGTTGCTTGCGAGAAACCGGTTCCAACCCTACCAACATACCGAAGACCTCCATCAACTAAAGGCTGCGCCAACATCATCGCGCCGAGGGCGTGGTCGACGGATTCGGAATCGGTGAAGCCGACCACAACAAATTCGCTTCGTTGATTGTACTTCAGCTTCAACCACGCATCCGATCGCCCCGAACGGTACGGCGCGGTTAGTCGTTTGGACACAATGCCTTCGACCCCCATGGCTCTCGCGTTTTCGAAGATCAAAGGGCCGTTGCCAACAATGCAGTCAGATAACTGCAGCGCCGGAGTCTGGCAGTTGGCGAGAAGCTTCTTCAACACAAACTTGCGTTCAAACAACGGCACCGGCTTGATGTCGAGATCACGGAAGTGCAGGACATCGAAAATAAAATACACAAGACCAACGGGGTTCGGTTTGGAAATGGTGTTTTGCAGCAACTGAAAGTCTGTCACACCATCGGTGCCAGCGACGGCGACCTCGCCATCGATGATAAACTCACCCACTGAAAGTTGGTTGATGGCTGCGACCAGTGGCTGAACCTTGCTGGTCCAGTCTTTTCCGTTCCGCGAAATAAACCGCACATCGCTGCCATCGCGACGACACAGCATCCGGTAGCCATCGATCTTAATCTCGTGTCCCCAGTCGTCAGTCGCGGGGACTTCTTTCGCAGCCAACGCAAGCTGTGGGGCAGGCGGCTTATCGGGCAACTTGCCGCGTCGTACTTGAGACTTCGCCATGACTATCGCGGTCCCGAAGCGTTGATTCGATCAGCTTTCGTTGCCGACCCCGGCGCGGTTCCGCGAGGTGTGCCTTTGACAATTCGTTTTCCAGTTTCACGATCGAATGTGTCTGGCGTGAGTTTTTCCGGAACGGTATCGCCGGTTGCTTCCTGCCATTGTTTCATCACGTCGGCAAGCTGCGTTTCGGTTTTCGCGTAAGCTGACTGGCCGGCAAGATTTCGCAGCTGCGCGGGATCGCTCGCAACATCGTAAAGTTCTACCGCAGGGCGAGGTGAGAGAAAGATATCCCGCTGGGCTTTGGTCAGGTCGTCCGCCTGCTTCTTCTTCAACAGAGATTGATGAGACGGCGAACTGACTGAATCAGCAGGCCCTTGCCAGGCCGCATACGGCCGTCGATTGAGGATGTAGAGAAAGCCGTTCCCTCGCACACTTCGCCCGAATGCTTCGTAGTCGTGCCAGTTGTGCTCAGAAAACGCGTACCGCCGCGCCATCGTTGTTGGATTCTCGAACACAGGCAGAAGACTGACACCTTGCATACTCTCAGGCACACTGACTCCAGCGGCACTCAGAACTGTTGGCGCCAAGTCGATCGCACTCACAAGGCTGGAACACTCGGACCCCGGTTTCGCAATCCCATTCGGCCAATGCGCGACGAGCGCGGTTTTCATACCGCTGTCGTGAAGGCGAGTCTTGGCTCTTGGAAACGGACGACCGT
>JBGCDN010000222.1:0-8352 GCA_045105495.1 Planctomycetaceae bacterium | reverse complement strand
TCGATTGTGTCGTTGTTATCAACTTCAATCCGATAAGCCCGTTCAAATTCGAACGTCGTTACCGCGGTGAAGATCGCCTCTTTTGTGTTTGAGTTGTACGTAAAGATGTAATCAGTACCATCGACCAACTGGACTTCGTCCTGGAACAGCTTGAATGCTGCCGACGTGACAGAGGAGTTATCGATACCGATGCCTTCATCGTCTAATCGAATAACAAACTGTCGGAGCACATCAGGAACGTCAATCCAAACACTGTCCGCCGCTGGATCGAGGTCAACAACGCCGCCATCTTCCGGATTAGCGAGAACTGCCAGAGGCTGGAAGAAGTCAACGCGGTCGATAGCACCGCGGTCCTTGAATACATTCGAACCAAGACCGCTTGGCGGAGATACGGCAGGGTCATCCCCACGGAACTGCCCGAAGACATCACGGGATGGGGCAAGGATCGGCGAGACCGAAATCCCAAGCGGACTCTTGACCTGAACCAACTCAGCCCGGTCACCAAGAATATCAAGCGATGCATCAATCGTCAGCGATGTCGGCGCTGGGTAATAGTTGCCATTGGCCTGATCGATGAACAGCGGATCTGTTGCAGGCAGAGTAATTGGGAACGTTCCAAGCCCAATGCCGCCAGTTGCCGCGTTCGTTGTGTTCCCTCGGTACAACGTTGTACCAAGGACTGTTGTCGCACGCGAGTTGGCGACGACTTCAATTCCTGTCGCAAAATCAGCAACGATGTTGTTGAGGATCGTTGGGCCAGCGTTGTCTGTGACCAGGATACCTGTGCCAGCAGCCAAACCAACGACTGTATTGTTGACAATTCGCCCGAAAGGAATCGGCGCTGAAGCACCACCAGAGATATCGCCCGAGAAGTGAATCCCTCCCGTGCCGCCTCGAGCGACAACGTTGTTTTCAATCACAACACCAGGAACAAGGTTCGAAGTATTCAGCTCGCTGAGATTCCGAACAGAACCCTGGTGCGGCAAGTTACCACCGAGCGGAATGTTGCTCGGATTTCGAACGCCAGCATCTGCCACAATTCCGAAACCAGCAGAATCGGTGACACTGTTTTGCTCAATGACGATCTGACCTTGGTCTCGGAAGTTATTCGAGTCACCAAAGTCTTCGAATGCAGTCAGGAATAGATTGCCGCCGAGCACAGCGACAAAATCACGACGTTCCGGGTCAATCACATCATCGTGAGCAGCGGCATTTGCATCCTGGGTATTTTGGAAGACCCCACCAAGGCTACGACCTGAGTCAAACGTGATCAGGTAGCGAGTGCCAATGTATGCAACCGGGTCGTCTGTCCCCTCAATATCTACACCAAACTCGAAGGCTTCCCCTGAGTCGAAGTTGCTGAAGTTGATATCGACCGTGTCTCGAATGCCGCTTCCATTCAGACCAAAGACAAACGTCTGCCCAACAGTGTCAGACGCGGCACTCACGCTAGGTCCACTAAACCCATCAACGCCAGAGTCATTCGGCGCTGTGCTTCCGGGTGCTGGGTCGAAGTAGAGACCAGACGGAAGCGTCAGTGAGATAGAGCTAATCTGCTCAACATCGGTGTAATTCTCGAACGTGAAGAGATCATCACTATTTAACGCGAAGACGGGATTGATCTCGCCCAGAACGCCAACATCATCGACCGGACGTTCGACGTCGACAACAACGTTACCGTAAAGGTTTACGGCGTTGTTCGTGCCACTGTTGCCTGATGCAACGCCATCAGCCAAGCCCGCCACAACATCAATCACGCCCTGTACGGCAGGACTATTGATCGCGTCACGCACTCGTTTCGCCAACGTCTCGTCAGCGTCTGCAACTTCATCGCCAGCGAGACCGTTGAATGGGTCAAAGGTAATCGGAACATGACCCGGCCTAACACCGTCGCCAGATGTGGCATCATCGAACTCGAATACAACAACGTTCGAGCCATCACTAATTGAGAATGTTTCACCGTCAACAACATCGCCGCCGGATGGCACTGTCAGAGTTGTCTGGCTGGCAACACGATCATTCGTGTCGATTGTTCGCGTCAAGATCAGGGATGGGTCATCGTCCTGGGAGAAGCCAAACTCAGCGGCTCGACGGACTTCAACGTCGTAAGGGCCGACCAGGATATCTGTCGTTCCACCAATCGCTGGCTTTGTGATCTCGAAGTTGTCAATAAAGCCAGAGTTCAGAGGGGTGGCAGTAGCCATCTCACCACGTTCGGCAAACCCGATAATGATGTCGTCGATGTAGACACCATTCACTGCATTGTTCGAACCCCGTGTTGACGGTCCGGCAATCGGCGAATCAGCAAACCCGAACTCATCTCCCGGCAGCATGTTGCTGGCTGGAAGTGGGCCAGGATCAATAATCGAGAAGGCCTTCAGGCGAATCCTGTCATTAGCTCCCTGAATCGCTTCAATCGAACCGCCCGTCAGAGCCGTCGCCATCACCGCGCGGATCTGAGAAGCAACCTGATCCCGGGTCATGGACGAATTGATCGGGATAAGGTTGCCGCTTCCGCCTGGGGCCCCTTCCAGAACCAAGGCTCCACTTTCGGTGACGGACGTCGCGTTCGACAGATTTACTCGGTTCTCATCCACAGTGACTAAGACGGTACCGCCACTTAAGACTTCAACCGTCTCTGCAAGGCTTCTAGCAACGTCATTCGCGCTCATGCCCAGACTGAACGGAACTGGGAGGCCTGTGCTTGTCGAACCGTTTGAATCAAACTCAAAAACGGTCCCGTTCACTGTGAAGGTATCGCCGTCGCTAATTCCGCCACCGCTTGGAGTGATCAGCGTGAATCCAAGGTCGAATTCAAAAGTGACGGGCGTACCAGCGTCATCCAGAACAAACTGATCGCCGTCACGAAGATCCGCTGCAGGAAGAGCGAAGAGTTCTTCGCCACCGCTAGCAGTGAATACGCCTGGATTCTGCGTTGCTACACCGCCGTAGTTCAGCGTCCCGGCAGAGGCAAATACGAATCGCAACCTCAGCGAGTCCATCCCTGCGAAATCGCTAAGATCAACACGAACCTGACGCCATGCATTTGTATTATCAAATAACGGCTGAACATTCGCGAATGTTTGACTGTCAGGGAAGTCCGTCGCCAACGGACCAACGCCATAGTCGTGCTCGTCATTCGCATCGCCAGCAAGTTGCTGGAGATTATTCGTCGCGAGCAGACTCCACGACGACATGTTCCCTGTAGCCGGATCAACAAAGGTTGTATCTCCGCCTACATACACACGTAGGGAATCTGAAATACTTCCGCCGTCAAGATCTTCGGTCTCAAGGAAGTAGTTGAAGTACAGAGCTGGCTTATCTTCTGAGTCGTACCCATGAAGCGAGAATTCATTACTGATGACCTCACCTTGAGCACCACCGGGGAAGTCAATATCTCGCTTGGTCGTGCTTGAAACGGGGACATTTGGAAACGGCGTCGCACCAATCGGAAGATTATTCTTGTTCCCGGCGTCGGCATCATTTGATTGATTGCCGAAGTACAAACTTGTCTGACCTGGTGTCGCTGGGCGACTCCCATCCGGAGGACTAACCGTCCCGTGTCCAGCATCGTCCCCACGATCTTCAGTTACATTCCATAAGTTGTAGTCCAGCGTCCCGAAAGCAAGCCCATCTGCATTAGGAATGCCGGTATCAACCATGAACTGGCCGCCAGCGAGAATCGGCTGCAACTCGCCATCAGTGTCGAAAACGTAAACCTCACCGTCCGAAGTAATTCCAAACAGGAGATCTTCATAGGCACCATTCTCAGTTCCGGCTCCCGGCCCCGCTACCAGCCCACTGAATGGACGATCGATAACTTGGCGGACAGTTGTCGTACTCACACCTCGGCCGCCCGGGCCGAGCGTATAGTTAATACGATAGAGGTTTCCAAACTGGTCGATACCGAATATCTCGTTATCCCCAGTCGTCGGATCCGCCAGCCCCTGAATCAGGCCGTTTGGAACCGTATCAATTTCTCCAACCTCGAAGATGTCTGTATGAGCGCCATCGCAAGCTCTCGCATCACCGAGTCGCGGCAGGAACTCCTGGTTAATTGTTGTTCCCGTAACAATGTTGAAGTTGTAAAGGGCATTCGTCTCAAAGTAGCTGGCGTAAGGCGTTCCGGACGAAGCAAAGTTGTGGGCGACAGCTAGCCCGTCGTTCCCTGCGGTGCCGTCAAAGTGAACTGCTGTGTAGAAAAGACCAGCGTTCGCCTGAGCCACGCCCTGTGCAGGTGGTGGCAGACAAGACGCGGCACTCCAAGTCGTCGGGCCATCGTCGCCGATGTCGGTAATCTGACCATTCGAGCTATTGATGTGAGCGTAGTGTCCGAGATTCTGGTCATTCGGCGGGTTTTGGAAGACAGAGTTCGCGTATGTGTAGATCTCACCATCGGGCCGCATCGCAATGTCATCGACTCGAATGTTGAATTGCCCGACATGCTCCTGCACACCACCAGTAAACGCATCGACCATGTAAACGCCCGAGGTGGCTCCTGCCATACCCGAGCCACTAACGAATAGCGAAACGTCTCCCAGACTAAAGTCTGCGTGATGCGGGGCAAGTGCGAGTGAACCATCACCGGTAACAACCGTCTCAAAAAGATCAGTGATCGGTTCACCAGCAGTCCGACTCACTTCGTTTCCAAATTGCTCGTCGGCAATTCGAGTGACGGTATTGATCGGTTCTAGGCGAGTAGAAGTCGTGATCGCATTCGGGCGGAAAAATTGGTCCAGCGCGGCTGGTACTTGTGTGTTGGAAGATACCGCCAGGAAGTACTTACCAACAGCCAATTCGATAGGCCCGATGTAAGCATCCAGTGGCCCGATGGTTCCTCGCGAGAGGTCATCGACATCGGCACCGTTGAGCGGCTTCGAACGATCTTCTGCGATATTGGAGTCGCGACCCATGTAAACAAGGGCACCACTCTCATCGAAGATCGAGACAATTGTATTAGCTCGTGAGAACCCGTCTGCGTAATCCAAGTCGATCGTCACAGGGACGTGCTGCGTCGGATTCGTCACACCGCCAATGGTCTGAATAGAGTCGTTGATGACATCGAACTCGAAGAAATCGAGATCCGTATCCGAGGACAGTCTTCCCGAAAAGGCAAGCGTTGCTCGGTCGCTGTTTCCCAGGTTGCCTGCAGCATCAGCTGTGAACCGCGAGTTGTTGTCCTCGGTCTCGGCCAGCTCACCAGCTAACGGTGAATGGCTGGGATGACCGAAGATCTCAATACCCTGATTGGCGAAGCGGATGTCAGAGTACCGAACTGTTGAACCCGCAGACTCATCAAGTTCACGAAGTCGAACCTGAAGCTCATACCCGCCGAACGTCAACCCATCGTTGACCTTCGCAAGGTCCTGCAAATCGCTTCGGTCGGCTGCTGGATCCAACGAGTCGATATTACTCGCCCGCACTCGAACGTAAAACGTGCCTTCAGCCCCTGTCGTTCCGGGCAACACGACTCGAAAACCCGCATCCCGTTGGTTCGTGCTGTAGTAATCAACACCTTGATGAACCGACTTGGTCAGCACGTTTGCGTTGGGATTTCCGAAACCTGTGAACACACTGAAGTTGCCACGGATCTCATCAACTGAGTTATCCGACTGGGCAACAATCCTGCCTTCGCCGTCCAGCAGTTCAACAACACCGTCCAACGAATAACGCGTCTGGTCGAGGTCGATCCAGACTTCGGTGCCTGACGTCGCATTGAAGCTGTAGATGTCAACATCTTCGCCTCTGCTAATCGCACCGTTTACGCGGAAGCCGAGCCGAAGGTTCTCGTCACTGTCCTTCTCCTGCTCACCCAGTTCGCCAAGGAACTCTGCGATAGATAGCCCACCATTGCTATCGGGAGAAAGCTCGTCCGAAGTCTCATTCTCAACAATCGCGCTGACGTTTCGATCATTCGCGAACTGATCGATGCGGACGCTACGCCAATCGCCTGGCGCGGGCGCACTTGCTGTGCCATCGTTGTTCGTATCTGTCAGAGGCAGACCGTCTAGACCAAACCCTGAACCAACGCTGTCATCCTGCAAGCTCGTTAAGACCACGGGCCGGAACGGCTGACCAATAACCTGAAGTGAACCGCCGATCCGATCGACAATATCGAGGGGTCGACCGTTCGCTGTGAAACCGGCATTCGCGCCTTGCAGTTTCACCACCAAGCTAGCGTCGGAACTACTCTCAAGCCGAACACCACCGAAAGTGTGCAAATCCGGAATGTAAATCTCAGATCGGAGCACATGAACGATATCGGTGTCGTCCCAAACGACACCTGTCGTGACAGTCTCGCCGCGAACTTCCACACCGTTGATTGAGTTGCGTCCAAGAACGTTACCACGGATCAGCGGACCTTGGTTGTCGACAAACGAAACAGTTTGCTCCGAAAACCCGCGTGAGCGACCAGAGTCGCGAACAAACTCATGATTAAATGAGTTCGTGTTAATCGTTATGGCGGGCCCGGCACCATCGCGAATAATGTTATCCACGATAATCGGCTGGGATCCGCGTACGAATATTGTACCTGTGGCGTTCGGCAAACGGCCAAACCGATTGCCGCCGACGCCGCCTTGGCCATCAGCATTATTCTCAAAGACAGAATTTGTTATCCGTGCATTAGCCTGATGAATTTCCAGCACGTTAAAGGCCGCGAACTCACCTTCAAGTGGCGTCACGCCACCGCCAAATGTAACCAGCGCCCGATCGAGACTAATACTGCCCTGGTAGCCGCCGTAAATCCCACCCCAGTCACCTGCAGCAGGCTGTGCCTCTACGGGGTCGTCGTCATCATTGTTCGTATCGAATGTTCCGCCAGCCCCGAATCGGTCATCTTTTCGAGACGTGAAGACAACCTCTCGACCTAAATCGCCTTCAGCGACCAGATCGGCCCCAACACCGAGTTCGAAATTCGCCTGATCAAGTTTGACGATCGTACCCGGATCAATAACCAGGCTCGCATTCAGACGTGCTCGCTGCACAGCAGCTGTTGGGTTTAGAACACCAGTCAGATCAGTACCATCATCGACGTGCGTCGTATCAGAAACATCAAGTTCAGCGATCAGTTGATAAACGCCGCCCGAAGTCGGCTCACTTCGATAAAGCCGCCGTGCGACAAATCCAGATGGCGCTGGAGGCAGATTCTCCAAGAGAACCGCTGAGGCACCGCCCCCAACGACAACATCTCTTGTCGCGTTCGAAGCGGGACTTTCGTTACCAGCTGCATCGACAAAGACGACACGATAGTTGTAGACACCCGCCGTCAGCGTCCCAGCGGCAGGCTGTTCGGTAAGCCTTACAATAACGACAGAAGGCGCGGTCTGATCGAGCACTGCTCCACCAGGGGTTCCGGCGATTTCAAGGTTACCCGTAATAACGTGAACGATGTCTGTGTCATCGAACCGACCAGCAACAGTCAGCTTGTTCGGGGGGCTACCCGGCGAGGTTTCGACTCGAACAAAAAGGCCGTTGGTCGAGTTATCAACAAGAATATTGCCGTAGATATCCGGACCAACGCGATCGTAGTCCTGAGTGAACGGCAGGTTCCCCTGATAGCGGGGACTGTTGAAATTCGTTTCTTCGAAGCTGTTCGGGTCTGCAGACATTGCAGAGTCCGCACTCAGCGAGATCCGACTGTTAATGACCGTTGGCCGCGCCTCGACCATGTAGATTGGATTGACCGTGGCGGACTGCGAGTTCACCACCACACTGCCACCACCGAACTGAATGTCGGCGTGCGAAATATAGTTTATGAAGATGCCTTCATCTTCGTAGTTGAATCGTGACTCGTTGTTATCCACATCGTTTTGGAATGCGATGCCACCCCAGTTACCCGGCGAAGGAGTGGTAGGAGATGGCGTTGTGTCATTGCCAACGGTTTCGTCCAACCAGGAAGTCATCACGACCTCAGTGCCCGGTACACCCAGTACCTGCAATGCCGCGCCACTGTTGTCGACTGAGGATGTTGGGCTACCAACACCAATTCGCGAACGGTGGAACTTCAGTACAGCACCCGCGTCAATAACAGTCGTCACCCCTTTTGGGATCGTCAACGAGGTACCGTCCTCCAAAGCCTGTGGTATCGCAGTCTGATCAAGACCGATCTCGTAGGCGAGGTTATCTTCAGTGGTGTTAATGTCTCCGTCCGCACCACCATTACCTACGATTCGAACCAAAGCGCCTTCACCCGCAGCGGCGAAGGCCACATCGATCTGGTTAAACGGCGCAGAGTTGCGTCCATCGCCCCCGTTCGGGGCAGACTTATCAACGACTAGCTGATCTGAAGGATCAACTACGGTGAACCAGAAGTTATCGACGCCGCCCGCGACACCATCACGGTCGCCATCA
>JBGCDN010000221.1:0-3662 GCA_045105495.1 Planctomycetaceae bacterium | reverse complement strand
CCGTACCTATGATCGCACCCGTGAGTGCGACGAACTCGCCATCGGAGGTCGCGTCTGGACGGTGCGAGTTGGCAATGGACACGCTGACGAACACATATCACTTTGGTCCGACGACAACATTGCTCTCGTGGGCGATCAAATTCTGCCCGCGATTTCGCCGAACCTTTCCATTCACTTTACTGAGCCCGCCGCCGACTGCGTGAGCGACTGGATCAAGAGCTGTGAGAAGTTTTCTGAGGTCGCAAGCGACACTACGTTGTGCCTGCCCGGACACAATCGTCCCTTCACCGGAGCGCCCGGTCGCTGTCATCAGCTGATCGAAAACTGTCACCAGGTTTGTTCTCGGATTCTCGAAGAACTAACAACCCCAATGACAGCATTAGAACTCATGCCCGCCGTCTACCGCCGGGAACTAAGCACCTACGAACGCAATCTGCTATTCGGCGAAACGATGGCCTATCTGAATCGGCTGTTTTTTGCTGGCCGAATAACCCGGCGTTTATCTCCGAGCGGCGTCTATCGATGGTCTCGCACGCGGAACAGAAGTGTCTCATGATCGTACCAACCCCGCGCGACGAACCAATGATTGAAGACCCGGAGGCCATTGATTCTGGTGAGAACCACTACGACGCGATCGTCGTCGGCTCTGGAATGGGTAGCCTCACCACGGCCAGCATTCTCGCCAGCGTTGGCAAGAAACGCGTTCTCGTCCTGGAGAGTCATTTTAAGCTCGGCGGGTTCCTACACTCGTTTCGGCGAAAGAAATATGTCTGGGACCCAGGCGTGCATTACATCGGTGAAATGCAGGACGGTTCGATGACGCGCCGTTGTATGGACCTGGTTACGGGCGGCGCCGTCCAGTGGCATCAAATGGACTCGCCGTTCGAGACGTTCATGTTCCCAGGAGAATCGTTCGGCGTTGATTCTGATCCAAAGAAGTTCGAGCAGGATCTGATTGATCGTTTCCCGGATGAAGTCAGGAACATCAAGAAGTACTTCAAAGATCTGAAGTCCATTCAGGGCTGGACACCACGCTGGTTCATGTCGAAGCAATTCTCAGGACTGATCGCGTGGCTACTGTGTCTTGGCAAGGGGTTGGCTCTGAAGAACACACGCGAGTACATGGAAGCTCGTTTCGACGATCCGCTGCTCCGAGCGATCCTTACTGCCCAGTGGCCAGACTACGGTACCCCACCTGCCAAGAGTGCGTTTGGAGTGCATGCGACGGTTCAGGCTGACTTCCTGAACGGAGGCTACTACCCGATTGGCGGTTCTCAGGCCATCGCCGACAGCGCGGTGAAGGTCATCGAGAGTTACGGTGGCAAGTGCATGGTCCGTAGTCCCGTGCAGGAGATCCTAATTCGGAAGAACCAGGCCTACGGAGTTTCGGTCGAAACAAAGAACGGCGACGAAACATATACCGCTCCCATGATTGTCTCGGGTGCGGGTGCGGGAACAACATTCGACAAACTTGTCCATGCACCGTTCGGACAACAGGAACGCGCCAAGCTGAAAGGCGTTCAAAACGGGACGTCCGCGGTAGTTCTGTTTCTCGGCTTGAACGACGACCCTCGAAGTCACGGGTTCACGGACACCAACTACTGGCTGTACGAACGACTGGATTACGACAAACCTGGTGTCGACGCGAATGGCGATCCGTTGCTCGTCGACGGCGGCTTCCTCTCATTTGGCTCGATCCGAAACCCCGGACAGGAACCACACACGGCTCAGATCGTTTGCTTCAGTGAGGAAGCCGAGTGGGTCGAGTACGCCGACAAACCATGGCTCAAACGCGGCGAAGATTATGACCGGCGCAAACACGAATTAGCAGAAGCGATGATCGACTTCGCAGAGGAGCGACTACCTGGACTGCGGAAGCTCATCGACTACCAGGAACTGGCATCGCCGCTCACCTTCAAGACGTTCACCGGGCATTCAGGTGGAGCGATCTATGGTCAGGAAAGTGATAAGAATCGCTTGCTCAGAGACCAATGGCGGATCGGAACCTCGGTTGAAAATCTATACCTCACCGGCACGGACCTTGGAGTGCCCGGCGTGAACTCAGCTCTGATGGCCGGCGTTATGACTGCCGGGAAGTTGCTGGGCTGGTTCGGAACAGCCCGCGTGATGAGTCGGGTCTACAGCAAAGCGAAGAATTAGTTCGCGCTTTTACCCGCTCGACCTAGGGGACTTCACGTCTCATCTTGAGTTCGCGAACGATTGTCTTGCCAGCAAACAAATGCCGCGTGGTGAAACTGTTCGCATCCAGAGGAACCTCAACACGCACGGTGATGTTCTTTGTCCGTGATCGAATCACTTGTGGATGAATTGAGATCATCGCGGAGTTCGTAGCAGCCGTACTAAGGATCTGACTTGTCTTGAGTCGCACCGCGTCCGCCGTCGCCCCCGGTAGGATTCCGACGCGACAGCCTTCATACACAGCATTGTCGGCTGTATGACGAATCATCGACACGCGGCTGATATCCCAGCCGCTGAAGAATATAAGAAAGATCAACGGCAACACGACCGCCAGCTCAACGGTCGTCGCGCCGTGACGTTTGCGAATACCGGGTTTCTGGCGCACGAACATAGGTTACTCGACCATCAAGGGTTTCACTGATCGGGCAATCTCCCGATGGGCGGCGACCAGTTGTGCCTGGTTCCGAGCATGGAAGTGTAAACCCCTGCCAATCTGGGCGACCTCACGCATCATCGCTCTGTCCGCATTCCGGCCAAACGACACGGTGTGAATTACAATCCCCTCAGCCGCAATTGCTCTGGCCCTGATACGTGGATCGGGGCCGAATGTTCCACTGGCAGTGGAAATAAGAACGATGGACCGCTCTGTGTCATCGCGAACCACGAGTGCGTCGAGCATCTGCTTCCCCGTCACCAACCCCACGCTCGCGTCGCCCCCAGCTCCGCCCGGCGGTGTAAAGAGACCGCCAAAGAGCGCTTGAAGAATGTTGGTTAGGAAGTTGCCGACGAGCCCGAAGTTGTTGGTAACTCCCTGATGTACCGTTCCAACGTTGGTGTACGATCCGACTCCGATTTGCACTGGTGTCGGACCATTTCTCGCAGCGTTCGTGAATGCAGCAACCGCAGCAAGTTGTGCGTTATATGCGCGAGCATCGACCGCACCGTCCATCATGAGAGCGATGTCTCGCCGGACGAGAGTTGCAGTCGATTCGATCCTTGTTTCGAATGGATTCAGCCCCAGAGTTTTCCCGAATAGCGACGGTATACCACCCGATCGCGAGGTGGCCGTCCGTTCGCCTACGACTCGAATGGTATTGATTGGCCCCGCCTGGGCGTTGGTGTTCATTGCCCCGGCCTGCGCATTGGCGTTGCCTAACCCAGGCCGCGGAGTGAACGCGAACCTGCCGGAGTTCAGCTGCTCACTCCGACCGAATTGAAAATCCGAACGACTGAGTACCAACGGCTCGTTGAAAATTGTGTTCTCACGCGCCAGCTCTCGGCCCTTCGCGATAGCCAGTCTCTGTCGTCCCGTGTCCGCGAATGTCACTGCCGCTGCTTTGGCTGCCGCATCTGTCGACGTTCGTAGCTGCGTTCGTGCCAGGTGCAGCATTGCTACATCGACCGACAAGGTCAGCATAATCATGAAGCAAACCATCAAAGCCGCGATGAGAACCAACGCTGCT
>JBGCDN010000220.1:0-2803 GCA_045105495.1 Planctomycetaceae bacterium | reverse complement strand
GACGTGGATCTCGAATGGATTGGGTTCTCAAGGCTCGAACTGCACTTCTATAACGTCAGGCACCTGCAACACCACGTCGCACAACTTAGTCTGGAGCTAAAGTTTCAAACCGGAACCGGCGTCGATTGGGTGGGCGTTGCGAAGTAGTTTCGAGTGGTAGGTTCTAATCGCGGATGTGAGCCAATACGGCAGAGGGTACCCGGTCACATACTCTCAAAATGTCTGACAAGGGAACCCACGCGACGTCCCGGAACGAATCAGAAATGAAGTTGGCGACTTCCTGATCGTGAAGGACACCTTGCTCAAACAACACTATCGCTTTATCAACGCGTCGCTGCAGTTCTTCAATCTTTGGGCTCCGATACTGCGGCGGACACTTGAACGCCTCAAGTCTTGCTGTCAATTGTTTTTGCTTAGTCGGTCCGAGTGTTCCTCCGGCTACGCATTTCCGCAGATCACAGGCGATCGCCGCCAGTTCGGCTGCAGCGCTTTCCCAGTGAGGCGACCAGACGTAGCCCGCCATCCGCACCGAACTCGAGGGATCAATGGACCAAAAGTGGTATGACGTACCATCCAGCCCGCGATCGGGTCTGGTTGCGTATGAAACGGTCCGTAGCATCCGGCTCCAGACTTCGCGAATTTTCTCAGCGAGAGAACTTGAGACTGCAATTTCGTGGGTATTTACGTGGGCTCCCAATTCCAAATCCGCTGCACTTGTTGAAATGCATGGACCTAAGGTGTCAGTCCAATAGGCGCGTAACGACCATGGGGGCTCATCAGTAGACGGAATGCAGACCGTGGCTGCGGTGACTGTGCCCAACACCTCTGGTAGTAGCAGAGTCTGCACCAAGTGTGCCCGCGATGCCTCGGCAAACGGTGATGGCTCTGGATAGAGTTGATCTGACATGAACCCTGCTACTCTCCGTCCCAGAAATCCAGCACCCTCACTTTGTCGAAAACCGGTAGCAGTAGTTCGACAACCGTCTGGGTGAAGCAGATCTTGTTGGCGGCCTGCTCAGAATCGAAAGTCACCATGAAGCAACGCATGAGCCGTCGCCGATGGCGGACAGGTGAAGTGGATGGCAGAATGATGGTGGCAGAATAATGACGCAGCGACTGCGCAAATCATTCTGCCCCGATCATTCTGCCAAGCTCCACGAGCCCACCTATTCCCCGTCCCAGAAATCCAACACCCTCACTTTGTCGAGAACCGGCAGGAGAACTTCAACAAACGCCTTGTGATCTGGGTGGGGCAGATACTGTTCGCGGCCTGCTTCTGAATCGAAGGTCACCATGAAACAGTGCGTGAAGCCGTCGTCGTTCTTCTCGGGGCTATTGTTCGTTCCCCATTCGAAGGCTTTGATGCCGTCGATCTTAGAGGGCAAAGCAGCGAACGCCTCTTCGACCTTCTTCACGTCGGCTGGGTCAGCGTCGTCTTTGAACTTGAAGAACACGCAGTGCTTGAGTTCCTTCTCCATCGGCTCATACACGTCACCCCAGTAATCGACGACGAATGCGGCTTCCATGTGTGGCCGAAGCACGTCGGCAAATTCGCCACTGTGTGCCGGAGCAACAATGTACTCGTCTCGATCTGACGCAGTCTTGAAGCTCAGAAGGAAGCAGTGAGTGAACCCGTCATCGTGGTCTTCCGGACTGTTATTGGTTCCATACTGAAAGCCCACGATGCTGCTTAGCTTCTCTGGCAGAGCTCGGAACGCATCCACAACGCCTTGAACATCTTCTGCACTGGAAGATTCCTTGAACTTGAAGAATACAGCATGGCGTAAAAGCTGCCCCGGTCGTTCTTCGGTTGAGCCAGTATCGGTGGTCTCTGGTGATTCTGTTTCCGCTGCGTCTGTAGTGGCTGTTTCCGATTCATCAGTTGCCGTGTCCGAACAGGCGGCACAGCTGAAGATTGCTGCGGAGACCGTTAATGCTGTCAGAAGTCTTCGATTGTTCATCTGAATTGTCCTCACCGTGCGTCCGGTAGAGCCTCAAGAAAAAAGTTGTTCCAGTTATCGTACATGATCGCTCGGATGTCATCGTCACCGTAGCCGCGGTTCGCTAACACTTCAGCGAATCGAGCCAGATCGGCAATCGTGTCGATGTCGTGCGGACACTGTTCTTTGCCAAAGCCGCCATCGAGATCAGAACCGATTCCGCAGTGGTTCGCATTGCCTGCTAGTTGGCAGATGTGATCCGTATGGTTTGCCAGATCTTCCAGAGAGACGGTTTTCGGATCCGGGTTCGAACGCCAATTGGGTGTGATCATCCAATTGTCGAACGATGCTCCGATCACAGCACCGCGATCAACCAGCTTTTTGATTTGATCATCGGTTAGCTGCCTTTGGTCCGGGACCAACTGACGGCAGTTGTGATGGCTTGCCAGCAATCGGCCACCAAACATATCGAACACAGAATCGAGGCATTCGTCTGACAAATGAGTCACGTCCAACAGCATGCCAACGCGTTCCATCTCCGAAAGCAACGCCGGTCCGTCTGTCTTCCAGCCGCCTTCGCAGCCCGTTCCATGACAGTACTCGTTCGGTCCGTAATGCGCGGGGCCAAGAATACGCAGGCCGGCGTCCCACCATTCTTGTATCTGTCCGGGCGTCAACACCGGCCAGCTGCCTTCCATGCTGAGGATGAACCCTAGCGGCTTGGCCGATGCATCCGCCTGCTGCCATGTGGCATGATGATCTCGCAGTGTTTTCGAATCACAAATGTGTCGCAACTCGCCCTTCGCCACCAGTGCGCGGTAGTAGGCGAGTTGTCCGTGAGCCACGCCGTACGCGGCTTCCAG
>JBGCDN010000219.1:0-13805 GCA_045105495.1 Planctomycetaceae bacterium | reverse complement strand
TGATAATAAGCGGTTTGGCATTCTTTGGATGCCGTACCGCCGGATGGCTGCCGCGTTCAATATGGAAGGGGCCTTCAACGATGCTCTGATTGAACTACAACCTCGCGCGAATTCGGAAGAGGTCATCTTTCAAGTCGATCGGCTAATGAGCCAGTATGGAAGCACTGGGGCGTATGATCGCAGCGAACAACATTCGAACCGATGGGTGAGTGATGAGTTGCATCAACTGAAGGGGATGGCTCGTGTGACTCCGTCTCTCTTCCTCGCAGTCGCCATCGCGCTGTTCAACATTGTGTTGTCTCGGATGGTTCACCAACAGCAGGAACAGGTTGCTACTCTCCGCGCATTCGGCTATTCGCGGCGGGATGTTGGGGCTTACTACCTCAAGTTTGTGCTTGTGCTGGTTGTGCTTGGCTCAATCGCGGGTATTGCTGGCGGAGCGCTATTGGGCAACTGGATGACTCACGCTTACGTGAAGTTCTTCCGGTTCCCGATGGTTCAGTTCACAGTCGCGTTTGACCTCGCGGTGGTTGCTGTTTCGATTGGGGCCGGCGGAGCAATCGTGGGCAGCTTCAACGCAGTCCGTCGCGCGGTGCGACTGCAGCCGGCGGTCGCGATGAGGCCTGAAGCTCCGAAGTCGTCCGGACGGTCAATTCCGGAACGGATGGGTCTACGAGCCTTCCTGAGCCCGGTTGCCCGCATGGTATTCCGACGACTGGAACGCAGTCCACGGTCAACGTTGCTGTCCGTATTCGGAATGTCTCTTGGTGTTGCCGTTTTGATTCTTGGCACATTCCTGGAAGACGCGGTCACGACGGTCATCGATATTCAGTTCGAACGAGCTCAGCGACAAGACGTGACACTGGCATTCAATGAGAACCTCTCATCGGCAGCTGTCCACGACGTGCGCAATCTTCCCGGTGTTCGAGAAGTGGAGCCATTCCGAGCGGTTCCAATCCGAATTCGCCACGGTCACCGCACACGCCGAGAGTCGTTGATGGCTGTCGAAGCCCGCGCCAAATTGTTTCGCATTCTGGACGACAAGCAGCAGCCCGTACACATCACAGGAACGGGACTGACTTTGTCTCAGAAGATGGCCGAGATGATGGGGCTTGCCGTTGGAGACGAACTGACGATCGAGCTATTGGAAGGGCGGAGGCCGGTTCGCAAACTGCTAGTGGATCACATCTTTCCGGACTTTTCTGACCCGGGTATCTACATGAACCGAGAAGCCTTGCACGAATTGCTTGGCGAGGGAGAACAGCATTCTGGTGTCTTCGTCCGAGTGGATGAGAACAAGATCAATGATCTGTACGCGGCTGTAAAACAGATCCCGGCCGCATCAGGGATAACCGTGAAAGCAGCGGCGATTAACACGTTTAACGATACGTTCCGCGAGAACTTGAGGCCGATGCGTGTCATCAATGGGATGTTTGGTTTCACGATTGCGTTTGGCGTCATCTACAGCTGCGCGTTGATCACGCTTGCTGAACGAAGTCGCGACCTGGCAACGCTGCGAGTCATGGGATTCACCAGATGGGAAGTCTCACGCGTGCTGTTGGGTGAGCTGGCTGTCATTACGTTACTTGCCATCCCAATAGGGCTGCCCGTCGGATGGTGGTTTGCATCAATCGCGACTGCTGCCCTCGATACAGAAACACACAGATTTCCGCTGATCATGACGAATCGCACCTTCGCATACGCCGCATCAATCATCCTCATCAGCGCTGCGGTGTCTGCGTTGATTGTTCGCCGGATGCTGGACAAGTTAGACCTGATTTCGGTCCTGAAAGTGAAGGCGTGATTTTCCACTGAGTCCAGACGTCTGGGTAGAGAATCGTTTCGTGACAACCTTGCCGTTTCCATCAAGATAGCCAACGACATGAAGAAGCTCATTCGAAACCTACCTTTGGTTCTGACCGTCATTGTGATCGGCGCACTATTGGCTTATGGCTTCAGACCCGTGCCCGTCGAGGTGGACGTGGTGACTGTTGAGGAAGGGTCGTTCGATATTTCGGTTGACGACGACGGCATTACTCGCATCCGTGAAAAGTATGTTGTGTCTGCACCTGTCGCCGGGAAGCTGCATCGAATTGACCTCGATCCGGGAGATGAAGTTGAACAGGATTTGACGGTTCTGGCTCAGATGGATCCAACCGATCCGACGCTTCTGGATAAACGCGCCGAAGCGCAGGCGGAAGCTCGACTGCGAGGTGCGAAGGCAGCGGTGAAGCTGTCGCATGCTCGGTCTGCGCGGGTGGCGGAAGCGTTGAAGATGGCGGCGACTGAATTTAAGCGTGCTCAGGCTTTGCGGAAGAAAAAAGCGATGGCTGCGAGCGACTTCGATCGCAAACAGCATGAGTTCGAGATGGCTCAGGCTGATTCCCGATCTGCCGAATTCGCAGTCAAGGTGGCTGAATTCGAGGCCCAACTTGCTGAAGCTGCTTTAATACGAACGCGAGGGGTCGAGGAAGAAAAGACACTCGGCCCCGGCGAATCGTACGGCGACATCATGGCCGCATTCTCAATCACTGCGCCGGTTAGCGGACGGGTGCTGCGAGTATTTACTGAGGACGCTGGTGTGGTGAATCGAGGAACGCGATTGCTGGAACTGGGCGACCCTCGAGATCTGGAAATGCAGATCGATGTTCTCTCCTCCGAAGCTGTTCGTATCGTTCCGGGTGCGAAGGTTTTTGTCGACTACTGGGGTGGAGAAGAACCACTCGAGGGAGTTGTGCGTGTGGTAGAACCTTCCGCTTTCGTCAAAGTCAGCGCCTTGGGTGTCGAAGAGCATCGCGTGAATGTGATCGCAGACTTCAGAGGTTTGCTGGACTGCTGTCACAACCTTGGAGACGGTTTTCGAATCGAAGCCCGGATCGTGATTGATTCAGTGCAGAACGCCATTGTTGTTCCTGCAGGTGTTCTGTTTCGCACGGATGATAAATGGGCGACATTCAAAGTTGTTGATGGCCAAGCGAAGCTGCAGCACGTTTCGATCGGTCGATCCAACGGTGCGGTGACTGAAGTTCTTGAGGGCCTGAGCGTTGGAGATCAGTTGGTCTTACATCCGACGGATGCTGTCGATGACAGCGTTCCCGTTCAGACGACTGTGCAGTAGAGCGCGTTGGCTGTGCGGGTTCACACGGGTTGGAACGTGGTCCGCAGGATTTGACTGTGCTGCGGTTACCAGTCGTCGAGACCGGTGGAATTCGCAAGGGCGGCATGGCTGTTGCTTTGTAGTGGGCGACAACTTTGAGATCGATCGCCAGGGCTGCGGCGACTCTCAGCCGTTGCTGCCGGACTATCGATCCATCCCTCATTAGAAGGAAGCATCATGCGAAGTCTCTCTCTGCTGGTTTTTGTCTTGTGTGTTACACCGGTTTCCGCCCAGCGAATGGATTTGGGGCAGTGTCCGTGTGGACCTGACTGGATTGTTGGTGCTGACCGAGCACTCATTCCACAGGGCTGGGCCGGAGCCGACTTCCGTCCCGCATGCGCGCGACATGACGCGTGTCTGAATTCCGGATGCAATCGACAATGGTGTGATAGTCAGTTCCAGACTGAGCTGATGAACTCATGCCGGTATTCCTCTCAACCGGATCAATGTCGTCGCGTGACCGCGTTGATGTCTCGCGTCACACGCTCATATAGCGGGCGCAGTTTGAGTTCCTGCCAACGGAGATGGGCGATTGCTCGACTACGTCGCGTGAACGCTCGGTTCGGACGGAACCCATACCCGGGACGTTAGGTGCGTTCTTTGTACCTGCGGCAAGGCGGCCGCAGGTTGTCTTCGATCTCGCGCAGGTGCCGATCTCTTGGTGTGCGGCTTCGCACATGCGTTCTCGGCGGACGTAAGAATTCGTCGTTTAAGAGTCGTCTTTCGTCAGGCTACAGGCACATGGCAGATGAAGTATGACATTGGCACAGAGATTGCCTTTACCTCCTTCGTCGTCAAATCCAGTTTCTTAGGTAGGCAGCAATGGCACATTTCAAACGTTCGCCAATCATGGTTCCCGTCGATTACTCGGACGCATCTGCGACTGCCGTTCGAACCGCATTGGCCATCGCGCCCTCGCCTGCGGATATCACTGTTCTGCATGTCTACGACGAGATGACACTAATCGGCGTTGGCTGGGAGAATATCATTCCGCCTGAGGCAAAGCAGGAGGAAGGTATTACTCGCATGGACGAGTGGCTGAGTAGCCACGGTATTGAAGGTGTTCAGACTGAGGTTCTTGTTGGTGATGCGGGCCTTGAGATTGCCGACTACGCGAAGGATCACAGTATCGGCTTGGTCGTGATGCCATCGCATGGTTATCACGGAATGAAGCGACTTCTGCTCGGCTCGGTTACCGAACGGGTTGTCAGATACTGCAACTGCCCGGTTCTGGTTCTTCAGCACGACGACAACGAATCGCTATTGGAACCGGGTCAGTGGTTGCCCAGAAAGAAGGTCCTCGCGCCGATTGATTTCTCTCCATCGACCCCGGCTGGTTTACAGACGGCTATTCAGATGGTTGATAGTCGAACTGACATCGATGCCATTACCGTCATTCCTCTGCTTGACCACATTTCCGGTGGCATGTTCGGACAAGGAATCAGTTCAGATCAGCAAAGGCGCGAGGAACGACAGAGCTATCTTGAGCGATACTTGGCTGAGAATGACTTTGACATCGTCAAAGCTCATGCATTGCTTGGCGATCCCGGCACCGTGATTGTTGAGTACGCCAAAGAGCAGGGGGTCGACTTGATTGTGATTCCGTCGCATGGATATCACGGCGTTAACCGTTTGGTTCTTGGTTCAGTTGCCGAACGTGTTCTACGGCATGCCGAGTGTCCGGTGTTGGTTCTGCGTCGGCATGATGCTGAGTAAGAAAACGGGCCAAGGTTCTCTGCTAGTCCCTCTTTACCCGGGTCAGGATCTGAGAACCTCAGAATACCCAATCTTATGGAGACGAACCACGCGGGCCCTCCCCGGAGCAAAGCTCCGACCCTCCCTCGGGAGGGTGACTTTTGTTTTGGGCTGGGCAATGCTCAATGCCTTCTTAGTATTCCACGACTCGGGGAAGTGACTTCGCTTGTTTGATCCATGTTTCCACCGTCGAAAGGGCGGGGATGCGGCGAACCAACCTGCGTTTTTCGTTCACGTCGCTCAGTTTCTGCCAGAGGTTCGATGCATTCCGATTCGCCAGCTCCGGAACTGTGTCGACGCCAGCTGCTTCAAGAAGATCGGAATACTCTTCGCCGACACCTTTCACTCTGAACAGATCTGCCTTGTTGACCCACTCCAGGACCTTGGCCGGTTTGACACCAGATTGCTTCGCGATCTCTTTCCGACCTGTCCGTGTCGATCCCTTCTTTAGCAGTGAATGGGTCGAGCCGATTCCCGCCGCTGCCAGATGATCCGCATAGGTTTCTCCGATTCCTTCGATACTTGTCAGGGCCGGCATGTCTACAACTCCTTCTTGATGTGCTGACGATTGGTGCTGACGCTGTTTGGTTCAATTTCAGTCCGTGGACTTCAGCTTGGCTTGGCAATACTGTCGAGCAAGAAATGCCAATCGAAGTAATGTTGGCCAGTCGAGAAGACTCAAACGCACCACCGCATTGGCATGCTGATCTTGAGCGGGGCACGACTGGATGACTGCAATAAGTTCGTCTCTGGTCATTGATTGCATCACGCAATCAGGCAAATTGGCGATGTCGGTTTCGTCGAGCTGTGGCTCCGCAAGACGGTCTTCAGGAGTGTTTTGTCCTGAACTTGTTTCGTCAGGACACTGTTTGACCGTAAGAAAGTTCTTCACTCGACCTAAGCCGGTAATCTGCAGAACCACTTCTTGTGCAACCTGCTTCAGGTGCCACGATTCAACAGACCCGCTCAGATAGACTATACCGTTCTCAACTGTGGCCCTGATACGGGACAACGATCTGTAACCCGCTTCGCTCAACGCTCGGCCGACGTCGCTGAGAATCGAATCGTCGGCATACGTGCTGCCTTGGGCCGAGGGGTTAGAGCCATTCAGGCCCGGTGCATTCAGATCGAACTGTGGATGACTCTGTGCGGAAGGCATCGACTGACCTCAGGTTCAGGGTTTAGAGCTGGAACAGGCTTCACGTCATTCAAGTTGGACGGGTGGGGGCAGGTGTGGACGGCTGGGTTGCTACTCTCCTGCCTGGATGCAGACATCGTTCTGGACGGCTTCGATCGCCTCTTCCAGTGAGCTGTAAACCGGCCACAGCTTGTCCATGCGGGTGAGTGTCAGTAGTTCTTGTTCAAGCGGGGAGGCATTGCACACCGCCATACTCCCGCCACGAGAACGGACCTGTGTCCACAGGCGAATGAAGAACCCAATGCCTGCGGAACCAAAGTAGTCACATGCTTTGAAGTCGAGAACCACGTGCCGCTTTTCGAAGGACGATTCGAATGTTCGCAGGATCGCTTCGGCTTCAGCGCGCGCTTTTGAATAGGCGAGTGCACCGAGATTGCCAGTGAGGGTGATGACGAGAGTGTCATCGAGTTCTTCGATGAGGAACGTCTCTTCTTTTTCGTCTTTCGGTTCTGGCTTTGCTGTCTTGGGTAAGCGCTCTTCGAGATCGTTTATCGAGAACGCCGTGTAGTCCCGGGCAACTGCGCGCGTGACCATGTGCTGCAACGAAGCAGTCAAGGCTGAGCGAACAGCTCCAAGGAATGCGGGAGCGACAATAAGTTCTAACTCACTGAAATGATTCTTCTGACGTCCGTCTTCCAGCTTCTTGACGATCTCCCTCGCGAAACGAGCGGTACTGTGTCGTTTGAGGTTGGACTGACTGTCGCCTGTGGAAGTGGGGCTGGTTCGTCCTCGAAATCGTCCCTGTTGGTCCGAGACCAGCTCACTGACGTGCGACAGACCCTCCGACGACTCGAAGGATTGCACGAGGTTGAGTGTGGTTTCATCGGCGGTTCGAGCCAGAAGACGCGCTTTTCCACGATCTGCAACCAGAATCCAAACAGTTTTAGCAACGTTGTTATTGCTCATTTCAAACCTCGCTCTTTGACTGGTTTGTTGCAGATGCAGCATCCTGTGACACAACAAATGACCGTCCTTCCGGATGGACAGTCAGGACCGGGCATTCGGCGTATCGGACAACATTTTCAGCAACGCTTCCAAGCAGTCCCCGAGTAATCGGTGAGCGGCCATGTGTTCCCATCACAACCAGATCGATGTCGTGCTCGGCAGCGTAGTCGACGATTTTCTTATACGTCTTGCCAAACTCCTTGGCGCGAATGATGTTCAGGCCCTTTTCGTCTTCTTCGGCGATCCAATTTGTAAGCCCCGCATCACCGAACGCCTCGAACTCCTCCCGACCGGGTATGTACCCACCAAAACCGTGTATCTGAAATGACGGTTCATCTATCACGTAAAGCAAGTGCACGTTGGCACGAAATGGTCGCGCAAGTTCAAGGGCGTGACGTGTTGCCTCCATGGCGGGTTCGCTGAAGTCTGTTGGTATCAGAATGTTCTGAAGGCGGATCATTTTGGTTACTCCATCTCACAATGCTGATTGAGTGCTCGCCGCAGTCGGCAGATGGCTTCACGGTTAACATCGTCAGTGCCGCGAATCTGCAGCTTGTCTTCAACGTGCCCGTCCGCAAAGACAACAACGATGGTCTCTGTGCCCGCTTCATCCTCACTAAGAGTCGCGCGGCTGATTTGATTCAGGTTAATCCAGCAAACGCCGCCATCGCTGGTTTCTAGTCGGATGAAGAACATCGGGTCGCTCCTGTTGACGCACCCTATGACGAAGCAAACGCGATGCCGAAAAGCGCTCCCGTCTCAAAGCCTCGTCTTGGCTTGCTCGTCGAATCTTCCTGAGCGATTGCCGACCAGTCTCTGTGCGGTGGAGTGCGGGATCGCACAGGGCCAAAGGTGGACGCCGCTCTCAAATCCGTCGACAACCAAATGGCGCGGTGTTTGCTGTGACCTAGTGCCGGTACTTATCTGGAGAAGACGAATGACGGCTCAGGTTCACTCTCGTCCAAAGCATGGTCTCAGAAGATCAATCCCTGCTGGCATTCAGTACTTCGCAGTTGTCTTTGCGATAGGGTTTGTTCTTGGAACCATTCGCACGATCTGGCTGGAACCAAGTTTTGGAACTCGTACGGCTGAGTTACTGGAAGCACCAATGATGCTTGTGGCAATCATCTGCGGTGCGAGGTGGGCTGTTCGTCGAAACCGACTGAGTCAGAGCATGGAATTGATTGCAACGGGAGCGATTGCGTTCACATTGCTCTTGGTGACTGAGTTCACCGCAATCCTTTGGCTTCGCGAGATGACGTTCGCGGAATATGTAGAGTCACGCGATCCGATTGCTGGTGGTGTCTACATCGTGTTGCTGGCCGCATTTGGGCTTATGCCGTTACATTGTGGCCGGGCCTCCTACGAGTAGGTCTGCCGAAGATTCCATCCTACTGAAGCTTGAAGTTCCGATGACAGATTCGCCTCTTCCCTCCCGTGACGAAGCACAACTACGCGCAGTGCTTAATGGAGCTGTTGATGGCATTATCACCATCAGCCAACGCGGGCTTATTGAGTCCGTCAATCCGGCCGCCGAACAGCTGTTCGGCTATCGGTTCGATGAGATGGTTGGGCAGAACGTGAAAATGCTCATGCCGTCTCCGTATCGCGAAGAGCACGATGGCTACCTGAAGAATTATCTGTCGACGGGAGACAGGAAGATCATCGGGATCGGCCGTGAGGTTGTTGGGCAACGAAAGGATGGATCGACCTTTCCGATGTACCTGGCCGTGAGTGAGGCAGAATTCGATGGCGAAAGATTCTTCACGGGAATCGTGCACAATCTGGCCGATCTCAAACGTGCGGAAGATGAAGCGACGCGACTTGGTCGCGCGTTGGATGAATCTCTTAATGAGATCTACATGTTTGACGCCGAGACGATGCAGTTCGTCCACGCCAACCGAGGAGCACGTGCGAACCTTGGCTACTCGATGGACGAGATCGCGACGCTTGCGCCCACGGATCTGTATCCGAATTATACGGTAGAGCAATTTGAGAAACTCATCGCTCCACTTCGCACTGGAGCACAGGATGTTGTGCAACTGGAAACTGTCCACAAACGTAAAGATGGCAGCACCTACGAGGTCGAAATTCGCCTGCAACTATCAGAGTCGCATGGGCAGGCAGCGTTCGTTGCGGTGGTTCTGGACGTGACTGATCGCAATGAGACTCAGGCCACGTTGGCCGATCTCAATACACGGATGACCCGTCTAAACAAGGAGCTGGAAGAACGTGTCGAACAACGTACCCAACAGCTAAAGGAAGCGCAGGCACAACTGGTTCGACGGGAGAAGTTAGCAACGCTTGGTCAACTGGCCGGAGGTGTCGCCCACGAGATTCGAAACCCACTCGGAGTGATTCGAAACTCTGTCTACTTCTTGAAGATGATTATTGATCAGCTGGACGATGATGGTAAGGAATGCGTTCAGGAGATTGAGCGAGAGGTTCAAACCGCAAACCGGATCGTTGCTGAACTGTTGGACTTTACGCGAGACCCTATCTCACAATCGGAGATCTTCTCATTGAAGGAAGCTATCAACTGCACCCTGAAAAGCGTGCAAGCACCTGGCAACGTCAAGGTGTCCACAGATGGACTGCCTGAGACATCCGCCGCAGTGAATGCAGACAGAGGACAGATTGAACGTGTCCTAACGAATCTTGTTCGCAATGCGATTCAGGCGATGCCCGGCGGCGGTAACCTTTCTGTTAAGGTCAATGCCGATCAGCAATCCGTTTCAGTACAGGTTCAGGATAGCGGCGTGGGCATTGCTGCTGAGGATCTCGATTTGGTTTTCGAACCGCTCTATACGACGAAAGCGAAGGGGATCGGACTAGGGCTTGCGGTCTCGCGACGGTACGCTGAACGAAATGGCGGCACGCTGTCTGTCGTAAGTGAACCTGGGGAAGGAACCATGTTTACTCTGTCGTTACCCGTTTGCAAAACTGCAGACGAGTTGAAAGCCGAGTAATACATGAAGCTACTAATCGTTGATGATGAAGAAGGCATGCGTCGTACGCTCCGCCGAATCATGTTAGCCAAAGGCCATACGGTTGAGGTTGCTGCAAGTGGTGAAGAGGCGATTGAGCTCGCTCCCGTATTCCAACCAGACTGCATCTTGCTGGATATTCGAATGCCGGGGCTGAATGGCGTTGAGACGTTTCGCGAGCTCAAGCAAATTTGCCCAAACGCTTTTGCGATATTCATGACGGCCTACGCCGCTTCGTCACTGACTACGGAGGCCCGAGAGCAGGGCGGTATTGAGGTCTTCTCAAAACCTCTGGACCCCGATTCCGTTTGTGACTTGATTCAGAAGACTGCCGAGCAGCGACCTGTTCTCATTGTCGATGACGACGCCGGATTCCGTGAATCGCTTGAGCGGGTGCTTGTCACTAAGGGCTTCAAGGTGCATTCAGCCGCAACAATCCCGACTGCTGTGGAACAATTCTATCGGTGTCCGCGAGGAATCGTGTTGCTCGACATGAACCTTGATGGCGGTAGCGGGCTTGATGTTTTGGAGACCATCCGCGAAACGAATCCTGAGGTCTTCACAGTGCTGATGACTGGCTACAGTGATCTGTTGGAGCAAATGGAAGAGGGACTCGCGGCTGGCGGAAGCTGTTCTTACACGAAGCCATTCAATATCGATGAACTTCTTGCCGCCATCGAATCCAATGGGAAGGCGTGACCGTGACACTATCCAATCCGGATCCAATTCAGGGCAACCGCGTTCTGCTTGTGGACGACGATGAGGGTATGCAGTCCAGCTTCCGCCGAATCCTGCGCGTCGAAGGTTACGAAGTCGATATCGCCGGTAGTGCTGCCGCTGCCCGAGATAGAGAGAACTGGGTTGAGTACTTTGCGATTCTTCTCGACCGCCGGCTTCCTGACGGATCTGCCGAAGAGTTGTTGCCGGAGTTCAAGCGCATCGCGCCGAACGCCGCGGTCCTGATCGTCACTGGCTACGCTGACATGGAAAGCAGTATCGTAGCACTACGAGCAGGTGCGGACGACTACCTGCAAAAACCGGTCGAACCTGAAGCCCTGCTCGCACGTCTGCGGGGTTTTGCTGAACTCCGTCGCGTTCACGATGAAAAGCGTCGGATGGAGGCTCGACTGCGTGAAAGTGAAGAACGGTTCCGTCAGCTCACCGAGAACATCGACTCTGTGTTTTGGCTTCGTGACCGCAATGAGGGCCTTTACCTAAGCCCGGCGTTTGAAAAGGTCTACGGCCTGAGCTGTGAGGATGTTCTTGCAGATTCGCAACCGTTCTTCGATCTAATTCACCCGGATGATCGGGAGAGGGTTCGCGAAAATATTCAGTCGCCACCGTCAGGCCGCTATGAATACGACTACAGAATTCGCCGACCTGACGGCGACGAACGATGGATCCACACCCGAGCGTTCCCAGTGCCGGATGACAGTGGCGTGCAAAGGTACGCCGGAGTATCCGTTGACAGGACAAACGAACGGATTGCCGCCAGTGAGCTGCAGACAGAGCGAGATTTCGCCAAGAATCTCGTCGATACCGCAAACGCCATCGTGCTGGTCCTCGACCGCAAAGCAAGAGTCCTCCAGTTCAACCAATTCGCCGAACAGCTAACCGGTTACACACTTGAAGACGCGCGCGGTGCAGACTGGTTTACGAAGTTCCTGCCGGAACGTGAACGAGCCAGAGTGCGTCTTGTCTTCGATCGAGCCATTGCGGGCGAGCCGGTCGAGGGCGTAGTGAATTCCATCAACACGAAGTCCGGCGAGCGAGATATTACGTGGTTCGCTCGAGCCGTCTACGACTCAGATGGAGAGATAACCGGTGTCCTGTCCATCGGTCACGACATCACAGACCTTCGAGACGCCCAGCGACAACTGGTTCAATCAGAACGGCTGGCGGCAATCGGTCAGATGATGACCGGCCTCGCACACGAGAGTCGCAACGCATTGCAAAGAGCTGGAGCGGCCCTCGATATTTTGTCTTTGGAACTGGAAGGGCAGGACGATCAGCTTGTTCTCACCAAACGGATTTCGCGAGCACTGGAAGACTTGGGGCGACTCTACGAAGAAGTAAAACACTACGCCGCGCCGATTAAGTTAGACCAACGAGTAGAAGACCTTCAGGCAATCTGGCGCAGCGTTTGGGTTGATGTGACAGAGACCAATACCCAGCGGATGGAACTTACTGAATCCATCGGTTCGGACAGCCTGAAGTGCAAAGTAGATCGCTATCGGCTGGAACAAGTCTTCCGCAACATTTTTGAGAACGCGGCCGCCGCGTGCGGTGATGAGTGTCTCATGACCATTCAGGCCGAGGCTTCTGCACTTCTCGACCTGCCAGCATTGAGGATCCGCTTTCGCGACAATGGACCGGGGTTTCCTGTCGAGAATCGAGAACAAGTCTTCGTTCCGTTCTTCACGACAAAGCAAAAAGGAACCGGTTTAGGGATGGCGATATCGAAGCGGATTATCGAATCGCATGGCGGAACAATTGAGATCGGCGACTACTCGGACGGGGCAGAAATTATCATGACTCTGCCCATCACAGCATAGCTGTTGATACCAGTCATTCCGCGCCGTTCGCCAACAACCGTTCGCGACGAAGCCTCTGCCGTTGACTGCGCTACATCAATGAGGACGGCGGCTACTCAAGCCGAGCGATCCAACTGCCCGAAGCCCAAGAAGCCCAATCCCGCAAGCCAAAGCCGCCGCGCTGATAAGGGCGAGAGTTTCCTTGACGGAATGGTCAGTGAAGAAGTACCAGCTCGCACTCATGACAACAGTGAAACAAGCGATGGCAATCAGGGCCATGGCTGGGATTGGTTGGAGCTGAACCGAAGGTTGCTGTTTTGAAGACTGCATTGGTACGCCTCACGGTGATGTTGGTGCCACAAACTCAGTTACTCAAGTGGAGAGCCGTTACGTCGCGGCCTGCTTCACAAAGTCGAATGCGGAGATAATTCCGCGTAGCGATCCATTTGCATCCAGCACGACCACGCGGTGCACTTCTTTTCTCACCATGGTTTGAGCGATCGACTTCAGCGATGCATCCTCCTTCACGGAAACCGGCTCGCGCGACATGACGTCAAGAACCGTGACGTCTGCCAACCGTTCGTCGCCAGGGCGCATTCGAATGGTCTCCCAGCTTTGCGATTCGGCGTTGAAGAATGCTCCGAGCGACTCGTCTTCTTCGGCAATGTGTTCCTGTTCAACGCTCAGGATATCTGAAGCAGACAAGACACCGATGCATCGCTGACTCACATCCACGACTGGTAAGCCGCTGACATGATGCTCAATCATGAGATCAAGCGCGTCTCGCAGTGATGCTTCAGGCGATATTGTCACTCCCGCCTCGACCATGATGTCAGCAGCCCGAACCTCAGTTGTCGCAGCCATGGCTACAGCTCCCGTTTCCTAAGTTGGCGTGATAGATGGTTTCGTTGGGAAGCAATGCAATCGTCGTCCCGAACAAGGAGTCTTCGATTTCGGTCAGGAACCCGTGCGGTATCGGCCTCGTGTGTGCGAACTCGCGCAGCTTTAGGTGTGCGGTCATTGTCGTCCCGCACAGATCACAGCGCGCAAGGTTCGGAACACCGATTGCACTGTAAGATCATCAACATGCTCATCAGGAGATTCGAAATGCACGCCAGCACATTTCTCGCCGTCTACACGCTAACCGACGCCAACCGAGCTGAGCTCATTAAGTCAGAGCTTCAAAACAAGGGTATCACCTGCAGGCTGGATGGTGAGAACCAAGCGGG
>JBGCDN010000218.1:0-9126 GCA_045105495.1 Planctomycetaceae bacterium | reverse complement strand
TGGCGAGCAGCTGGCGGCCGCTAACGCCGCTGAACGGTTCTCCTCGCAACTGACTACGACCGCCGGCTGTAGCGATTGCGCTGGTAAACCGGAGATCGAATCGGACTGAGATTCAGATTCTCGTTGACAGTTTGCTCACATGACCAATGCTTCGCATGGACGACAATGACAACCGTCATTGAGTGGGCAAGCACATGCATAGCAGACGCGAAAAACGAGAGAACTCAGCACGGCTGGCGATCGGGCTGGTGCTTATCGCCGTTGCTCTCAACATCTTTTGTTGCAGCTGGTCCCGCGTCTATCACAGCGCGAGTTCAACGGCGATTGTTGGCGTAAACAACGTGATTGGCCTCCACGCAAAACACAACCGCGCGGAAGACACCATGTTGGGTGTAATTGTCCCTGCCGCATTAATCTGCGTCGGCGCATTCTTCTCAAACAAGCGCGACTAAAGCGTCCATTTTCACCGGGGTGCATCAGCGATGCCGCGTCAGGCCGTTGGGGCGACTTGCAGGAAGATTGCAAACAACGCGGCGATTAGGCCGAAGCCCAGAATGACGATGATCAGGATGCCCTGCAGCAGCCAGAACCGACGTTGATCGGCAAGCGCGGACACAAGATCTTCTGTCGAACCAGATTCTTCCAGCTGACCAATCGAGCGCGAGTAGCCAATCAAGAACTTGGCGACGAGGAAGTAAATCAGTAGGCCAATCCCCTGTACGACGATCGTCCCTATGCCGGCAAAACCGGGCCCGCCCAGAGGATTACTTGTTGCGGCGAACGCGCTGATCGCAACCAGGACCGCACTGAGAATAAGCCCTATCGCGCTGAGGAACCCGACCAGTCGAACCCATGGCTTCGTCTTGCGTAGCTCGTCAATAACCTCGTCAGAAACGTCGCCGCCACCATCGCTGTAGCCGCCATCGTCGTCGAATGCGGCGTAAGGATTCTCATCGCCTGATGACTTCGCTGCCTTCCGTTTTGGTGTCTCTCGCTTTGCTGCCGGAGCCGACTTGGCCTTTGGCTCTTCTGCCGACGCGGCCTCTGGAATTGCGATGACCTTTTCGCAACCACGACACTTAATTCGCTTACCTCGATGCTGCTCACCAACTCGATGCGCTTGATCGCAATCCGGGCACTTAACGACAAACACTTCAGCCATAATTCTTTGCTCGTTCAATCACACGAAGTCGCACCATGTTACTCCAGCGGACCGCTGCATTGAACGTTTTTCTAAAGCTGCCTAGCACGTTGAAGTAAATGCGACTCCAAAGAATTACGAATCTTCCGACAGCAGTTTCAGGTCTACCAGCTTGCTACGACATTCGTCGCGTTCGCGGCATCGTTTGAGTTCCTTCCATGTGTCGTCCTGGGCGGCGAGGAATTCGTCTTCACCAAATGGCGGGGCAGAACCTGCCGCTGCGGCAGCTGCCGTCAATCGCGAAATGACACCGATGTCCAACCGCGTCAGAAACATCGAACCCATGCGATAGTCTTCGAACGCTTCCCAGACGACTGGGAACAACGGCTTGATAATCTGCTCGCCGATCGCGGTCGCGTACTCACGAATCTCCAACTGCGCGTGTGAATCCATTCGCAGGCTTAAGAAGTGACAAAGGTTGTGCAGATCGACCTTCCAATAGGCTTCCGTATAAGTGGCCAGAGGAAGATCCTTCCGAGCCTGTTCCCGAGCCACGCCTTTTTCGATACGCGATTCGTAGACCGACTTAATCTTCGCTTGCAGTTCTGTTTCTTCGTCAGTCAATTTCTGACCGAGGTCTACCGGCAATGGCTCAGCACTGCCCTGTCGATTCGACTTGGCTTGTGTTCTCCATTGGTCCGGCGGAGTTGTCTGAGCTGAATCGATCGCCAAAGAATACCGCGTGCTGTATTCGTTGATGTTGGCAGTTCGGTGACGAACCCATTGGCGCCAGCAGTCCATTGGAACGCGAACCAGCAGCTTGACTTCGGCCATTTCGAAAGGCGTCGTGTGGCGATGACGCAGAAGATACCGAATGAGGGTTCGGTCGTCCGACACCTTCTTGGTTCCATCCCCATAGCTAACCCGCGCGGCTTGAACGACGGAACTATCGTCGCCCATCACATCGACAAGACACACGAAGCCGTCGTCCAAAACGTTGAACTTCTTCCACCTGAGATCGTTAAGTACTTCTTCGCGCGAAGCCATGATTCACCTATTTCAGCGGACAATCACCGAAATGGCGTTGTCATTTGGATGCCGACTTTAAGGTGATTGCAGCCCAGAATCCAACGTGTCAGTGAGGCAGGCTATCGTCCGAACCATAGGAGCGACTTTTTCACGCGGTTTGGCATTGTTGAGAACATTGCATCCATCACTTGCTTGAAATTCAGACCTCTGGTGTTGGAGGATATCGCATACAGCGATAAGCCCGTTCATCGTCGCTGCATCAGCCGGCTGAGATGCACGAATACCTGAAAGAAACGCAATGTTCTACGCGTGGTACGAGGCTCCATTCACTCGCCTGCAAGTTGCCGGAACCGAAGAGGGCCTGAAACTGGTTCTGTTCGAGAGCAGCAAACAGTGTCGCGAACCAGTTCCCGATGATTGGACAGAGGCTCCAGATGCACTCGCTGAACCTCTGGGACAGCTTGAGGCCTACTTCGCTGGAGACTTAACAACGTTCGACCTGAAACTGGCTCCGGTTGGAACCGAATTCCAGAAGCGTGTCTGGGCGGTTCTTTCGACCATCCCTTACGGCGAAACATGGACCTACGGCCAGGTCGCAAAGAAAATCGGACAACCCAAAGCATCTCGTGCGGTTGGTGCGGCGAACGGGCAGAATCCAATTTCGATTATCGTTCCGTGCCATCGGGTCATCGGCAGCTCGGGAAAACTTGTTGGCTTCGGCGGGGGCGTTCCCACCAAAAGCGCACTGTTAGAACACGAACGGCAGCACTCTGGAATCTTCGCCGGCTAAGTTGAACTCGAAGTGAGCTTGGGCGATCGCCCGCCGTCGACAGTTGGCTTCGTGGCTCCAATAAACAGACTCAACTATCATGCTCGGTCACCAGAAGAACGGACATGGACGTGAGTAGCCTCGTTTCACATTTGACGCCCGAACAGACTGCCGCCGTCCAACACCGCGATGGCCCGATGCTTGTGTTGGCCGGACCGGGTTCCGGGAAGACGCGAGTCATTACGCATCGCATCGCTCAGCTGATTGAGAGCGGTGTTCGAGACCATCAGATTCTCGCGCTGACTTTCACCAACAAAGCGACCCGCGAGATGGACGAACGGGTCCGCAAACTGCTGCCGGATTCGCGAGTCGAAGTCAGCACCTTTCACCGCTTTTGCGCGAGGACGCTTCGGCGGAATGCTGATGCGGTTGGTCTGAAGCCGAACTACACGATTCTGGATCACGCTGAACAAGTCAGTCTAATTCGACGACTTGTGAAAGACGCCGATTTTTCCAGCACGTATTTCGAACCATCCCGAATCGCCAACAAGATCAGTCGCGCCAAGAACGAGATGATTGGTCCCGAGGACATGCTTGCCCAACTGCGCGAGCGAATTGGCGATCCGATGCAGCAGGCGGTCGCCGAGATATATCCTCTGTATCAGCAAGCGTTGTTGAACACCAACTGTGTCGATTTTGATGACCTGTTGTTGCACATGGTTCGCATGCTGACCGAATGGCCCGCGTTCCGCGAAGACCTCGATCATCGGTTCCAATACATCCTTGTCGACGAATACCAGGACACCAATCTCGCGCAGTATCGCATTGTGGCCGCAATGTCGCAGGTGTACCCCAACCTCTGTGCAACGGGCGACCCGGACCAATGGATCTACGGCTGGCGCGGCGCGCGGGTGAGCAACATCCTGTCGTTTCAGTCGGACTTTCCTGACACTCATGTGGTGAAGCTTGATCAAAATTTTCGCAGCACGCAATCAATTGTGCGTGTCGCGGATGAACTGATTAATCACAACAAGAAACGCCCTAAGCGATCACTGCACACCAACAATGCGGAAGGACTGGCCCCGAAGCTGCTTCACTATTCAACCGGAGAAGATGAAGCCAACGGTATCATTGAGCAAATCAAAGAACGCGTCGAATCGGGCGAACGCAAGTGGTCAGACTATGCGATTTTCTACCGCGTGAATGCTTTGTCGCGACAGTTCGAAATTGCGATGACCCAACAACAGGCTCCGTTCCAAATTGCATCCGGCTTCGCGTTCTACGATCGAGCCGAGATCAAAGACCTGCTGGCATGGCTTCGACTGATTGAGAACCCAGACGACGATTCTGCGTTTCTCCGAACCGTTAATTCTCCACCTCGGGGCATCGGTGCGAAGACGCTGCAGCACCTTCGTCGATTTGCAGAGCCTCGGAACCTCAGTCTGCACGCGGCTGCCAAGAAGCGACGAGAGATTCCCGAACTTCCGAAGCGTTCCATGGGTGCAGTTGGAAAGTTCCTGAAGCTGATTGACGAACTGCGGGATGAAGCGTCTCGGCTGAGTGTTGACGGATTGCTCAACAGTATCATTGCTCGCAGTGGGTACGCTGAAGGACTTGAGGCTTCGATTCATGAACGCGACGCACAACGTCGAGCCAACATTGACGAGCTGATTACCGCCACGCGAGAGTTCAACGAACAGAACAACGAAGACACATCGCTGCAGGCGTTTCTCGAATCGGCCAGCCTGGTCAGCGATGTCGATAGCGTGAAGAACGATGCTGGCTGCATCACGTTAATGACAATGCATGCCGCGAAAGGTCTTGAGTTTCCGGTCGTGCATATCGTCGGTGTTGAACACAATCTCATCCCCCACGAACGCGCGTTGCGGGACGGTAGCTCCACAGATCTTGAAGAAGAACGTCGCCTGCTGTTTGTCGGGATGACTCGAGCCGAAGAAGAACTCTACCTCAGCCAGGCCTTCGATCGCGCTTTGCATGGAACGCGGCGGGCTACGATTCGCAGTAGTTTTCTCGACGAAGTGAATCTTGAGGTTCAGGACTGCACGCGTGGCGATAAGCGTCGCCAACAGTCGGGAGTCCCGGAACGCCTGAAGCGGCACCCCGGAAAACGTCCGGACGGGCAACCCCTGCTGATGACCGCAGCTGACTTGTTGAAGGGCAATCGGAAGGAAGCGACTGTCCCCGGCCTGTATCGAATTGGAATGCAGGTGCGCCATCCCCGTTACGGTCGTGGAACCGTGCTGGAACTGGGAGGAACGCCACGCCGACCAACTGTCAGCGTGCAGTTCGAATCGGACGATCGGTGCGAAACGTTCATCGCAGATAAAGCTCCTCTCAACCCGATCGGGTGAGACAACCGCGCTTCGATCTGCTTTCGCACAAGGGCTTCTAAGTAGAGCTTTGCCAACAGTCTCCCTTCTGTTATTCCCTCTCCGGGCCTGACAGCCCGGCTCTCCCGGAGAGAGAGTGACGTCGACGACGGTGAAATAGCGACTCGAAAGCTCCCAAGCTCAATACACGAGAGACGCACTGCCCAAGCGGCGAAAAACCTCACACCAGCACCATCCCAACCCCGCTGCCGCAACCCGGTCAAGCGGAACGCTTGTTAGAAGAGGCCGAGGAGTTTGGCGGCCAGGGTGAGGGCCGCGACGATCATGACGTAGCGGATAAGCTTTTCTCCACCGCGTACCGCAAATCGGGCTCCTAGCCATCCACCGATGCATAGACCAACGGCCAGAACCAATCCGGGCAACCAGCGAACGTTACCTTGCGTGATGAAAATTGGCAGAGCGATGAGGGTTGCGGCGACGGTGAAGATCACCTTGATAGTATTCGCAGTCACCAGATCGAAGCCGTTGCGATTAAGGGCCGCTACAAGCAGCAGACCGACGCCTGCCTGGATGGCTCCGGCGTAAATTCCGATCGCGAAGAACACGGCGACGGTTAACGGGATTGACCATCGATCTTCAGCGGCGGTGATTCGCGGTTTGCGGATAGTCAGTATGACAATCGGAATGATTAGCAGACCAAAACCGCGTTCGAACGCATCATTGGTTACCTGCGAGACACCAAAGGCACCGACTGCCGCTCCGAAGAAAGCGGGTATTAGTATGTGTTTGATCGATCGTAAATCGATCGCCACACCTTCGCGTCGAAACGAGGCCCAAGTAGTGATACTCGACGCCAGAATTCCGACACGGTTCGTTCCATTAGCGACAACTCCGGGGACACCCGCAAGAACCAGTAGGGGGATCGTCAATGTCGATCCCCCACCAGCCATTGCGTTAATCACACCAGCGACGCAGCCGCCAACAAACAGCAAAGCAGCATCAACAGGCGTCATCCCTATTTGTTGATGACAGGAAGTAACTCATCCTGCAGTCGCTTCGCTTTTTCAGCGTCGGTTTCGTCACTGTGACAAGCAGCCTTGGATTCCTCGCCGCCAACGGCATTCTTCGTCTTCGAAGCCAGCTTGTGAATTTCAGCCGGGCTGAGAACGCCACGCTTCTGAAGAATTTCTTTCTGCTCATCAGTCAACGCATCAGAAACCTTCGCCTTGTCCCACTGGTAGCCTTCTTCCTTACCAGACATGAACTCGTTGATCTCTTTCGAAATACGGACGCTACACCAGTCGTGTCCACACATCGCGCAGAAGTCGGTGTCGACATCGAGATCTTCGTCGTGATATGCGCGGGCAGTGTCTGGGTCGAAGCTCAATTCGAAATGCTTCTCCCAATTCAAGGCCGCGCGGGCTTTGGTGAGTTCGTCGTCACGGTCTCGACTTCCAGGAATACCGAGAGCCACATCGGCGGAATGAGCTGCGATTTTGTAGGCGATACAGCCCTGCTTGACGTCGTCCTTCTTAGGCAGACCGAGGTGCTCCTTCGGAGTCACATAGCAAAGCATGCGCGCGCCGTGGTAGCCGGCGGACGTTGCTCCAATGCAGCTGGTGATGTGGTCGTAGCCAGGGAAGATGTCTGTTACCAAAGGGCCGAGAACGTAGAACGGAGCTCCGTGACAGAGCGTCCGTTGCAGCTTCATGTTGTATTCAATCTGGTCAAAAGGAACGTGCCCCGGACCTTCAACCATGACCTGCACCCCCTTCCGCCACGCGCGTTCTGTGAGTTCGCCGAGGGTTGAGAGTTCCAGCAGTTGCGCCTGGTCTGTCGCGTCTGAAAGACCACCTGGACGCAGGCCATCGCCGATTGAAAACGTGACGTCGAATTCTCGCATGACGTCGCAGATATCTTCCCAGTATTCGTACATGGGATTTTGCTTGCCGTGCGTAATCATCCACTTGGCTAGCAGCGAACCACCACGGCTCACGATTCCGATAAGCCGATCCTTCACGAACTCCAAATGCTCTCGTAGAACACCGGCGTGCATGGTGAAGTAGTCAACGCCTTGCTCAGCCTGCAGCTGCAGCGTTTCCATGATGAGCTGTCGATCCAGATCTTCAATCTTGCGACCAATGATCATGGAGTAAATCGGAACCGTACCGATTGGGACCGTACTATTTTCAACAATCGCCACGCGGCAGGCGTCCAGGTCACCGCCGGTGGACAGATCCATTACGGTGTCCGCACCCCAGCGTTCGGCCCACTTCAACTTCTCCACTTCTTCATCGGTTCCTGATGAAACCGGTGAAGCGCCCATGTTGGCGTTGATCTTTGTTTTGGAAGCTCGCCCAATTGCCATTGGGTCAAGGTTGTGACCCAGATGAACCTTGTTCGCTGGGATGACCATTCGTCCGGCAGCGACTTCATCTCGAACCTGATCGGCGGTGAGATGCGGTTCTCGCTCCGCAACACGTTCCATTTCAGGCGTGATAGTTCCCAGTCGTGAGAACTCAAGTTGCGTGACAGGCTGGAAACCAGCAGGTGCTTCCCACGCATCTGCTTGCTCGTAGTTGCCTTCAAATTCTGGTTTCAGCGTCCAGTCTTCGGGCATGAAGTCCCAGGCTGTCTGCTGCGACGGCTCTGGCATTCCCGGCGTGTCTGGTGAGGCGAAGGTATACGCCCCCGCCTTCCCAGCAGCGATGTTTGGAGCTTTTGCGAAGCTTCCAGGCGTTGTTCCCGCCTTCGTGGACGACGGATTGTGCCCACCCAGGATTTCTTCAGGGGTCAGGCCATCGAAAGAGGCGGTTGGGCTGCTGGAATCTATCATGGAAGAGCTCGACTGTTGAATTTGGTGGGTTCGATGAGAAAGTCCCGCTGAAACCCGCAATCGGCGAAGCAAACGCCGGTGCCATACTAGTGAGAAGGAGGCCGATTTCAATTCGTGGGAAGTGCTGTTCGCATACTGAAACCCGTGATAGTCATAGGGATGTACGCCTTGAATCACGAATGCGATTGCCTCAGAATGCGGTCCCGATTTCGAGATCCCATGCGAAAAGCCGCAGGAAACCTCTGCAAATGATGTCGACAATTGAACGAGCTGAACAACTCAAGAGCGAACTCACTGATAAGTGGGTCACCGTATCTGCAGAGATCCCGGAACTCCGACGGTTTTCTGAACTCACCGGTAAAGTCAAAACCGTCAACATGAACTGCCGAGCGTTGGTTCAGTTTGACAGTGCTGAAGACATTAGCTGGTACGACATCGACCCGTCTTACCTGACGGTTGTTGATGCACCTCGCGAGAAGAAAAAAGCTGCCCCCGCAGCAAAGAAGGAAGCTCCGAAGAAAGCCGCCGCTGCGAAATCCACAAAGGGCATGAGCCCACTGGAAGCCGCACGAGCGCAGGGTGGTGGAGCTGGAAAGCCTGCTGCTGCCGCCGGAGCCAAGAAACTCTCACCGCTTGAGCTCGCACGTCAGCAAGGTGGTGGCGGTAAAACTGCTGCCGCTCCAGCTGCCAGTGGGAAGAAACTATCACCCCTCGAAGCGGCCCGCGCCCAAGGAGCCGGCAGTGACGCTGCTCCAGCAGCCAAGCCTGCGGCTGCCGCGAGCGGGAAGAAGCTCTCTCCAATCGAACTCGCGCGCCAACAAGGCGCGGGCAACGAAGCTGCTCCGGCCAAAGAAGAACCGGCGTCGGAAGAACCAAAGGCCGCTGCACCAGCAGTCGATCCCGCAGATGCCAATCTGTCCAAGATCGAACTCGCCCGCAAGCAAGGCCCCTTCAAAGGCTAGGGGCAACGTTCCGTTGCATCGTGTGCCGGTGGGTGCGT
>JBGCDN010000217.1:0-6711 GCA_045105495.1 Planctomycetaceae bacterium | reverse complement strand
CAGTTCAGTCCGGACGGGAAGCAAATCGCTGTCGGGGGCGGCAAGGTTGTTCGTATCTGGGACATGGAAGACCAACAGCTTGTCACGACTCTACGAGGTGACATGTCACGAACCAGCTACGGAAACGTGAATGCGGTTGCGTATTCTCCAGATGGTCGGTTCCTGCTAGTCGGCGTCAGTGACTATCGAGAGCACGGAAACATCCGCGTCTATGACACGGGCAATTTTGAAGAGATCTCTGAACTGCTTACCGGGCACACGGCTCCTTGTCGAGAACTCTGCTTCTCCCGAGACGGTCAACTATTGGCATCGGCAGACGCTGACGGAATAGTCATCGTCCGAGACTGGCAGAGACGCGAGATTCTGCACCGGATTCCGGCACGCAATCAGGATCAGCCAATTCTGGATGTGATGGCGTTCCCCGCGGACGGGCCAAACATCCTGACGGTCGACTTCGAAGGCCCACGTGTTCTGTCTGCATCAACCGGCCAGCCGCTTGGCGCTCGAGATGACATGCCATCGCGGCTGCGTGGCTGGCAGGTTGACATTTACAACAAGCTGGTCCAATTCCCATACGAAGTGAAAGCCGAACCCCGCATCATGGACTTCCGCATGGAAGACGGCCGCTGGGCCGGCGCAAGTAGCGCGCGGGTTGATGGGCGGAGCCGGTTTTGGATTCGAGTTTGGGAATCACGCGAACCGGTCTCTGCGGCGAAGCCCGCCGTGGAGCTTGCAGCCTACGACAAACACAGCTGGAACATCACAGCATTGTCGCTGCAGCCGAAGGGAACGCTTGTCGCCAGCGGAGACAAGTTCGGGGAAGTTCATGTTTGGGATGCCGCGACCGGGCAGCAAATGATGAAGTTCACAGGGCAGGGCAAGCCGATCTACGAAGTCGCCTTCGATGAGAACACATCGCGACTGGCCTTTGGGACGCGCCCATACACACCCAAAGACTGGAACCGAAACAATTACGGCAAGGCAACTCAGGTTCTGGACTTGCATCAGCGAGCCATCATGGATGCGGCTTCGCGAGATGATCTGACTCTGCGAAACGAACGGCCGCAAATCGGACAAAACCGAGTATCAGTCCGGCGAAACGATGCGTTCTACTTTGTCGAACAACTATCCGGTTCCAAAGTCCAATCGCAGTATCGTGTCAGTAGCGGAAGGAATCCGAGTGTCTTCACACTTCTTGACGAACCAAAACTTGGCGTTCAGAACCCGGTCATCTTCGGTGACAACGAAGGTCTGCTAGCTCTGTGGGATACGGAAGGCGACGAACTCAAGCGTGCGTTCATCGGCCATGGCAGCTTGGTATCGGCGATCAGTGCAGCCAGCAACGGCAAGCTTATTGCGACGTCCTCGACAGACAGAACCATTCGGCTTTGGAGTCTCGAAGACTACACGCCGACAGGAATCTTCGACTTCAAATTCGAAAACAGCGCTGTGCGAGAAGTCATCCCCGGCACATCTTCGGCGGACGCCGGAGTCCAGGTTGGAGACCGCATTGTGTCCATCGACGGAAAGTCATTAACGGACATGTTCGACCTGATGTTGCTGGGCGAGTTCGATTACAAGCCCGGCCAATCTGTACCCGTCACCATGAAGCGGGCAGGCCAGACTTACGATTATGATATGCGGCTGTCTGACGGCTACGACTTTGTCGAACCGATTCTTAACTTCTACATGGGCGATGACGGACAGTGGATTATCTGGCATCCGCAAGGCTACTACGACGCATCACCAGGTGCCGACCGCCTAATCGGATGGCATCTAAACCGAGGCCCGGATAAGTCCGCACGCTACTTCGAAGTTCAGCAGTTTCGCAAGAAGCTGTACCGACCTGACATTATCGACGGCATCTTAGAGACCGGCTCACTTAAAGAAGCATTGGCGAACCTCGATACAAACTATGAAACCGACGATCGTGACTTCCGCGACGAAGAAGTCATCGCTGAATATCACCCGCCCAGTGTTCAGATTACGTGGCCAACCGACGGATGGGCGACTGAAGAACAGACCGTAAAGGTCAAGGGCGAAGCCTACAGTATCAACGGCTTACCGCTAACCGCATTGACTTTGCTGCATAATGGTTCTGTTGCAAAGGTCTTCAGACCAACCAAGGTTGATCAGATTGCGATGCTGATCGAGCACGAAGTGAAGCTCAAGCCGGGACAGAACGATCTGGTTCTGATTGCGGCGAACGCAAAGTCCAGCTCGCAGGGAAAGCATATTGTTGTCGACCTGAGTGGGGCAGCCACTAGCCGACTCCCACGAGCATGGGTTGTGTCGATCGGTGTTTCGGAGTTCGAAGATAGCCTGACTGCTTTGCCAAATGCGGCTGCCGATGCAGACGCGTTTGCAACCGCGATTCAGTCTTACAAGAACGGCAGACTGTACAGTGACGTGCAGACAAAACGCCTCTCGGGCTCTGTGACAGATCGCCAAATCCTCGACGCCTTCGCATGGTTGGCAGACAACACTCAGGAAGGTGATGTCGCCATGATCTATCTCGCTTCGCACGGCATGATCGATCGCCGCGACAACTTCTACATCGCCGGTTCTAACTCATTGGAAGCGAAGGCACGCTCCACCGCGGTTTCATGGCGAGACCTCATGGACACGTTGCAGCTGGACTTACCCAACTGCCAACGCATGGTTTTTCTTGATCTGCAGCCAACGGCAAACGCCATCAAACCCGGACGCCGTAGTCCACTGCTTGACCTGGCGTCGCCTGAAATGGGAACCGTGTTTCTGTCTTCGAACACGCTGCAACAAAAGCCGATCGCAACTGGCTCAGCTGCGAACGGGAATTTTCTCAAAGCAGTACTCGAAACAGTCGCCGACCGAAGCTTCGACACAAGTCCAGAACCAGGCGACGAACTGTTCAACCCGGTTGAACTGGCCAATGGTGTCACCAGCCGGGTCAAGACGCTCACCGGCGATCGCCAGCATCCCGTGTTCTTTACTCCAGAGTACGCACGGTTCAAGAACCTAATGGAACTGAAAAACTAACGTTGGCCGCAATGGTCCGTCGCCTCCAGACACTCTCCTGCTCGCGGGAGAGTCGGGCTCTCAGGCCCGGCAAGGGCAAATTGCACTGGCGATAACAGTCTTCAACGATCGTCGTAAATCAAAAAAATCGCAGATAACAAACATTGATTGAAAGAACTAACAATGCCCATCCGAAGCACACTCGCCGTAATCACATTAGTCCTCTTAACTCACTCCAGCGCATCCGCCCAGGGAAATTTCCTACGAGGTCTTGAGAATCAGGGACGTCAGTACGTTCAGGATCGCCTGCGCGCGTCGACCCCTCAGTACTACAAGCCGACTCCACAAAGTGGCCAGGGAACTGATCGACCACGGTCAATGTCGCCAAGCAGTGTGCCGTCTGAGGGTGGTAGGGGCTCTGGTGGTCGAGACAGGATCTTCAACCCCGGTGGCGATGGCTTTCTACTGCCCGGGAATGGCGGAGGCAACACGCAGCCAGTCAATCCTCGGTTCCGAAATCCACAAATGCCGGGTGGCCAATACTATTACCCAGGAGATCAACAGATTTATCCTGGAACACAACCGTTTCCGAGCCGCAGTTTCCCCGGCGGCAGCACGACGTATCCATCATCCATGGCTCCGCCTTCACCTGTGCGAACTAGTCAGTACGTGGTCATTCGAGTTCCACAGTCTGTATCGGGAAGTCTCTACTACACCCTTTCGTCCGGAACCCGAAACTATGGCTTCACAATTTCTGGCGGCCAGGAGCAACGATTCCAGGTAAGCAACGAATGGTCAATCAGCTACAACGATGGAACCCAGCAACGCCGCTACCGACTACTTGGCGGGAAGACATATACCCTGAAGAAGATTGAAGGCAACCGCTGGCAACTCTACTCCGTCCGCGCTGCCGGTTCATAAGATCGGACGGATATTCATGTACGTCTCATCAAATACCTCACCGTCGTAGTGGCCGAGGCAACGAGTCCTGACAGCCTGTTGAAGAACGATTGCAGGACGCCTCTGCGAGGCTGTGAATAAATTGGGGGACATGACGTTGGGTGGCCGGGGTTTCCTTCCCTGGCTCAGTCCAGCACCGGCCACCCAATCTGGTTGATTCTTCTGGGATGTTTGTGGCCGGACGTAACAGCCCCTTTCCCAGCGAGTGACTGTCGCTTGCTTTAGAAATGAAGTTGCGGGGAAAGCGTTAGGGTGAGGGGATAACCAGATCCGCAGTGTGCGCCAGCTATATTTCTGCCCGTATCGCTAACCGCATTTTACTAAGCTCACGAATCGCCTTCCTGAGCCTTCCGAAAATGCTCGAGCGCTGCCTGACAATAATCCAGCAGCTGCAAGTCGGCCAACTCTTCTTCGATGTCGTCAGCGGACGTGGAATTCAGTGAGTGCGAGATCGTTTCGATCAGCAAGACAGAGAACTTCTCGCGAGCTCGATGCAGCAGCACTCGGACATTCGCAGACGTCATCGGCCGCTGAAGCTGTTCGCCGACAGTCTCCGCCAACTGAGCCGACCGCATTTGCGGATTCTTAACACGTAGTTGCAGAACCGAATACCAAGGCTTGCCGGATGTCTCTTCAAGATCGTAGAGCGCATCCCAGGCCTTCTTTAGCATCTCATCGCGCCAGACTTCGGCAAACTGCTCGTTGCGAGCCATCTCGTCAGATTCGGCAACTGGTTCAACCAACTTCACATCCAGCTGAACGTCGTTTCTTCGCTTTTGTGACCGGTAGTAGTCGGCCACTTGCCGAAACAGAACGGTCCTAATGAATGTCCGGAACCGTCCCTTCTCCGGAGTCACGTTTTGAAACTCACCACGCACAAACTTAATTGCGAAGTCCTGATACACGTCGTCGGCGACAGCCGGATCGCGCAGCTTGGTGTTGAGATAACGTCGAATGGCGTTGCCGTACTGCTGAAGCAGTTGCCGCTGAGCATTCCGAGCCACCGATGCGTCCGTTTGATGCGCAACGCGAACCACAGACCACAGTGTCTCAATCTGACTAAGTCGATCAATTTCCTCCATGGACGAATCATAAGCCGCAGCCACGCAAATGTCCCACCAGCTTTTGCATATCGGGAAAACCCAAGCAGCCGAATCGTCCACGACGGCTTGGCCCCTTCTTCTGAGATCTTCGTGGCTAAAACACGATCAAGACGCGAAGCGTCGCATTGCCCCCTCTCCCCCGGAATCACTGGCGTCAGAACGGGACACTTCAGTTCGGGGGAGAGGGCCGGGGTGAGAGGGCTAGCTCACACTGCGTTTTGGTGGTCCCCTCACCCTAACCCTCTCCCCGCAACTTCATTTCCAGAGCAAGCAACAGTCACTCGCGGGGAGAGGGAACTGGCATTTCCGGCCACAAACATCTCAGAAGAACCAGAACTCGCGGCTTAATCAAAACGCAAAGCAATGTCGTGCTTCTTCACTCATCGCCCTGCGGCGGTTCAGAAACATCCACTGCAAGCCCATCCAGAGGGCTCATCACACCAGTGGCTCCTACGGTACTGACATGCGTGTAAATCATGGTCGTGCTGACATCCTTATGCCCTAGCAGTTGCTGAATGGTGCGGATGTCGTGCCCTGATTCCAGTAGGTGAGTTGCAAAGCTGTGCCGCAGACTATGCCCGGATGCGTGCTTCGTGATACCAGTTCGATCCACCGCACTCTTGATGGCTTTTTGGATTGAGGTTTCGTGGATGTGGTGGCGACGAAGCTGCGAACGGGCTTTGGCCTGACTCTCTTCTGACTGCTCGTTCGTCCGTGGATCACGTGTCAGCCGACCAGAAGGGAACACATACTGCCATCGGTACTCTCGCCCGGATTCAGGGTACTTTTCTCCAATCGCGTACGGCACCCAAACCCAACCAGCACCCATTTCAAGATCAGCATGATGCTGCCGTGCCACCGCATCCAATTGACGTCGTAAACCGGCTTCAACTGCACTTGGTAGAGGAACCATGCGATCGACTTCTCCCTTGCCGTCACGAATCATGATTTGACGTCGGTCGAAGTCGACATCTTTGACTCTCAACCGACAAGCTTCCAGGAGGCGAAGGCCGGACCCGTACATTAAGCCTGCAGCCAGACGCTTCGGCCCTAAGGAAATCTCCAGCAGCACTCTTCTGACTTCATCGCGAGTCAACACAACCGGCAATCGTTCCGGCCGTTTTGCTCGGATCGCATCCAACTTCAGTGTGTCGTTCTTTAACACATCACGAAACAGAAACAGCAAAGCAGACAGCGCTTGGTTTTGCGTACTGGCTGCGACCTTCCTATCGACTGCGAGATAGGTGAGGTATCGATTGACTTCAGCACTGCTCATTTCTGAAGGATGCCGCCACGCACCATTGTTTTGGTCTCTTTCAAATTTCAGGAATCGCTCCATCCAGTCGATGTATGCCCGCTCCGTTCGGAGTGACATATGTTTGGCTCTCATGAGTTGTCGAGCGTCGTCGAAGAGCATGTCGCGTCTCTGAAATAGACAGAACGCCGTCTAATTCTGGATAGACGGAACGCGGCCTATTTGGCTGCAATTGAGAATGTTGCTGCATGTTTCCTTGAGTCGCTTGATTATTCAAGCTGGCAAAGGCAGAATTTTGACGTTCTGTCTAATACGCAATTAGACGGCGTTCTGTCTAATTCTTGTTAGCCAGCAGAGGAAGCATCAATGAAACAGCTCGTGTGGGTCGCGGTAGTG
>JBGCDN010000216.1:0-4511 GCA_045105495.1 Planctomycetaceae bacterium | reverse complement strand
GTTTCGCTTAACCCACCGTAGCCGGAACCAGCGAACAGAGTTTCGTCATCCTTCCACAGCGAGAAGTGCAAATGCAGCCCGGAACCGTTGTCGTTCCAAAGAGGCTTCGGCATGAATGTCGCCGTCTTCTGATGTCGAGCGGCGACGTTGCGCACAACATGTTTTAGCCGCAGAAGATTGTCGGCAATCTGAACCAGCGATCCGTATCGCATATCCAGTTCACACTGGCCACCAGTCGCCGTTTCGTGGTGCTGAGCCTCGATCTCCACGCCGCAGGCCTGCAGCGTGGTCATCATTTCTGTGCGAATATCTTGAAGCGTGTCGGCTGGCGGCATGGGGAAGTACCCCTCGCGGCGACGGATCTTATATCCATCGTTGTTGTCAGCCTTACCTCGGTTCCATTGACCTTCCTGACTGTCAACGTGGTAGTACGATTCGTGTTCGTTCTGATCGAACCGAACCGTATCGAAGACAAAGAATTCAGGTTCTGGCCCAAAGTAGGCCGTATCAGCGATCCCGGTGGAAGCCATGTACTGTTCGGCTTTCCGAGCGACATTGCGTGGGTCGCGGGCGTAGTCCTGATGGGTGATCGGGTCTTTAATCCGGCACGTCAGAGCCAGAGTTGATGTCGCGAATGGATCGACGAAAGCAGTTTCTGCCTGGGGCACAACCAGCATGTCGCTTTCGTTGATCGCCTGCCAACCGCGTATTGATGATGCATCGAAGCTGAAACCGTCCTCAAACGATTGCTCTGTCAGACGAGGTGCCGGAATCGTGAAATGCTTCTGCGTTCCCGGAAAGTCCATGAATCGCAGGTCAACGGCAACAATTTCTTCTTGGCGACACAACGCCAGTACTTCTTTAGGTGTCATTTGCTGGTTCCAAACTCAGTGATCGGAACCATTGGAGCAAATGCAATGCCACGATGCCACGACATAGCATCGCGTTGTCTAACCGATTTTCAGTTTCGAAGTGCAGTCTCGTTCGATCCTGCATTCCTCGCGGCTCTTGCCACAGAGCATTGAACATTGGGAGAAGAGAACGGCTGGAAATGTTCGTATACTGCTGAGCCATTTCCATTACTCGTCCGGGAAAGCCTGTGAGCCCACTTCTGATTCTGCTGGTCGGTCTTGTCACTGTGATTGGCTGTATCCTGGTTCTCAGGTTGCACGCGTTTCTGGCCTTGGTGCTGGGAGCCTTGGTCGTTGGCATGCTCACGCCGCCAGAAGCGGTGCTTCAGTTCCACATCGGAGCGGACAGCCGTAGAGTTTTGGAACGAGCCGATCAGTGGACCATTGAAGGTTCAAAATCAGACGTCGCTCTAACCGAACAGCTTGTTGCCATCGAAGGGTTCGGCGAATCGAGAACCGTGACGAAGCTCGACCAGACTGCTGATGGCGAGTCCATCAAAGTTGTGAAGGTTAATGGAACCGAGTTCAGTGACGATGCCAAGATCGTTTCGCTGAGTAGTTACAACGCAGCACTCACGGCTTCGAAGTCTTCCATCTTTGGCAGGCTGACCTCAGGTCTAGGCTCGACTTGCGGCAAAATCGGCCTGCTAATCGCCTTCGCCTCGATCATCGGTTACTGCCTGCATTCCAGCGGCGCGGCGGAACGAATTGTGACGTCCATGTTGAAGATCACCGGAGAACGAGGCGCACCAATTGGGTTCATGCTGAGTGGGTTCCTTCTGGGAATCCCGGTGTTCTTTGACACAGTTTTCTACCTAATGATTCCGCTCGGGCAGGCTCTCCACAGAAAAACCGGCCGTAGTTATTTGATGTACGTGTTGAGCATCGTGGCTGGAGCAACCATGGCACACAGTCTGGTGCCGCCGACTCCGGGGCCGTTGTTTGTTGCTGAACAATTGCAAGTCGATATTGGCGTCATGATGGTCGGTGGTTCGCTGGTTGGACTGGCAACCCTGCTGGTTGGCTATGCCTGGGCCATGTTCATCACGCGTAACGGCGAACTTCAGCTCCCGGCAGATGCTGAACCCATCGCATCGCCAGACCGGAAGCTTCCACCACTAGCATTGTCGCTGGCTCCAATCCTGATACCGGTCGCCCTCATCTCATTGCCGCTTACACTCAAGGCGACAGGAAGTAGTCTTGGTGCATCGGTGGATCAGATTCTTGGCACGCTTGGCAACAAGAACACGGCTTTGGCGATCGCCGCAGCGTTCGCCATTCTGCTTGCGAAACTCTATCGGACGGACGAACAGGCAGCGCTGTCATCATCGCTTGAAAACGCTCTTTCGAGCGCTGGGATCATCATTCTAATTACGTCGGCTGGCGGAGCGTTCGGCGCGATGCTCCGCAGCAGCGGTTTGAGCCTGGCCGGACTGGTCGAGGAAGGAGCCACGCCTGTCATGCTGGTCACGCTGGCCTTCGTCGCGACAACCGTTATCCGCACCGCGCAGGGGTCGGCGACGGTTGCGATGATGACTGCGGTTGGCATCTTTGGACCGCTTGTTGGAGGCGAACTTGGGTTCCATCCGATTTATCTCGCTCTCGCAATCGGTGCAGGTTCGAAGCCGATTGCATGGATGAACGACAGTGGTTTTTGGGTCATTACCCGCATGAGCGGAATGACAGAATCGCAGGGCCTTCGCTACGTAACTCCAATGACAGCACTTATGGGTGCGGCTGCATTAGGCCTGCTGCTAGTTGGCGTCACCTACTTCCCGAACCCGATCTGAAGTACTTCGTGTCCGTGCGAGTCTTAGAACCGATCGAACCGGCCCATTGATCGCTTCTGCCGGTTCAGCAATCTGGTAACGCATGAACCCTCTAAGCCAAATCGCCGAAGACGATTATGTGGCGATATCGAAAGAGGGGTTCATCATGGGTAGAAAAAAATCAAACGACGAATCAGTTCTACACCGATTCGCAGATGAACTGTTCCGTCCGACTCGGCTGTGCCTGATCGCCGTCGTTCTATTCGCGCTCATCAGTTGGCCATACATTAGAACCAAGATCCCGCGGCTTGCAGATCAGCCCGCGTACTCAATCACGGTCGATCAGATCTTCATTACAGAACCACCTGAATGGGTTCCTGAAGACATCGCGCACCAAATCCACAACCGAGCAGGTTTGCCGGAGCGTATGTCGTTGCTGGACGTGGGATTGGTGAAGCAAATCTCTGATGCGTTCGAAGTGAATCCATGGATCAAGTCTGTAAAGCGTGTCGAAAAGCATCAGCCGGCTGGCGTCAGTGTGACACTCGAGTACCGCAAACCCGTGGCGTTAGTCGAAGTTCAGGATGGGCTGTACCCGATCGATGCTGACAGCACTCTGCTTCCTCCTCGCGACTTCCGTCAAGAAGACCTAACAAAGTACCCGATCATCACCCGAGTCAGTTCGGTTCCTGCCGGACGGTCCGGCCAAGTGTGGGGCGACCCCGTGGTGCTCGGGGCTGCTCGGATCGCCGAGATTCTCATGCAGGAAAAAGGCGACGGCAAACTCTGGAACGAGTTGAACGTCCATCGGATCGAAACGCCAAACCGAATCGCCGCGAACGACAGCCTCGACGACTTGATCTATCGCCTGCGAACACCAGGCGGTTCCCGCATCATCTGGGGCCGCGCGCCGGGAACCGGGCACCCAGGTGAGGTGACGGCTGAGAAGAAAGTTCGTCGACTTCAGGAATATCTCGCCGACTATGGCGGCTACGAAACAGCGCATGGTCCTTCGGAATTGGACATTCGCCACTGGCACGAAATCTCACATCGTGCCCTCGCGACACGCCCCGACAACGGAAGCCGCCGCGAGTAGCGGGCACGACATCCTTGGTTCGTTCTGGCGTCTCCAAATGGAGAGTGTCACCTCGTGTGAACAGTCGGAGTGGCAATCGAACTCCAGACGAGCCAAAACGCGAAGACGAGAACCAGTCTCACGCTGTACCGAGCGATATGCAGGCGCTCAGCTGGTTACCTTTACGAGACAGCTAATCCGATTTGGTCCTCATAAGGCTCACTGACATCCCCTGGCAATAGTGATAAGTATTCCGAGAGCCGTCAGGAATGCGCTCATCCCCGGACTCACCAGTCTCGTTGGGTCTGAAGGTTCCCTACCAGCTGTGGCAATAAGATGGGCTCTCGCCTCTTCCGGGGTCATCGGTTCGCTAAAGTGAGTTTCGGCGATATCCGCAACCACAAAACCCACCAAAGCACCGATCGTTGCACACCCGACTATGGACGCGGCTTCAAAGTGCGGTTCGACCTCTACACTCGCGGCCAACATGCCGCTGAGCACGCCACCACCCACAATTCCTATCAATCTCAGCATGCGTAAGCTCCCTCCCCGAGTTCCCGGACACCACTTGCCGATTCGTTTTGGCGGAAATTATGGACGCAGCTCGCTGCAAAAGGCTCTGTAGCGGCTCAATGCCGATCTGCGAACGGGCAATATTCCAACAGGAGCTTGGCACGGTGTGAACTTCAAGGGGTCAAGCTCGCTGGATTTCGAATCGGCTGACATTCGTGGCCCTTTGTAAGTCCTTCCGTGGTA